>JASEGV010000054.1 GCA_030017895.1 Bacteroidota bacterium
TTGCATGCTCAAGGAGATATAAAATGACCCACTCGAGTACGCGAAGACCCTAAAAATAGTTTCAAGTTTCATATTGGATTTTCCAATTAGTTTAAAATCTAAACTTACTACGATAGGCATAATAATTAGTTACAAAATAATGAAATAATTTGTTTGGAAAATCGGTCAGCTTTTGATATATTCAAAAAAAAATATAAACAATTATTGGAGGGAAGATGAAATTTATTTTTGTTCTTTTTTTCTTTTTGATGCAAGCGGCGTCGCAGGAAACGTTTAAATTGGAATATAAGTTTGAAAAAGGAAAGACTTATCGCTATAAGGATTTAGTTACGTCGAAAGTCAATCAAGAAATGATGGGAACGGTAACAAGAGTTGATACTAAAAGCGAGTTCATTCATAAGATAGTTGTTGATTCGGTAGCTGATAACGGGAATGCTGTATTGATTGTTTCTTTCGATTCGGTACGCGTATCGATTCAACAAAAAAAATTAGACACAACCATCATTGTGAATGAGATTATCGGGAAGAGAAAAAAGATTGCTCTTTCTAAATTTGGCGAAGTGTTACAAAAAGCAGTGATCGACAAAATTAAAATGGGTAACCAGATGGGAGGAGACGTGAGTCAGGAAGCAATCTCTTTTGCAATTTTTGCAGATCAAGAATTAAAAATTGGAGACAAATGGAAATCAACTTCACTTGATACGATTGATTTGATGGGGAGTAAAATTGCGGTTAAAACCAATGCATCATACAAAATTGTTAAGAAAGAAACAAAATTAGACCACGAGTGTTTGAAAATAGAATATAAAGCAGAAACTGAAAGCGAAGGTAAGTCAGATATGTTTGGTGTCGAGATGTACCTCGAAAGTTCCGGTGATATTGAAGGTGTTATCTATTTTGATCCTACCGTTGGCTTAATTATTTATGAAGAAACCGAAACCGATGACTCGATTACGCTGGCAACCACTGGTCCGCAGTCGATGATGATACCTATTACGCAGACATCGAAATTAAAGAGAACGATTGTGAAGTAACAAAAAGAGCCGAACTCCCACTTTGAGAAATCGGCTCAATTTTATCAATTGCTTTATTTATCCAATGATTTTTACCATCTTCTTGGAACATTTTTCACGCATCGGACCGTATCGCGTGCAATAAGTATTTCTTCGTTCGTCGGGATTACATAAGCTTTTAATTTTGATTCGGGTTTTGTTATGAGTCCTTCCTTTCCACCGATAGTTTTGTTGTTTGCTTTTTCATCTAATTCTAAACCAAAGAATTCCAATCCTTTGCAAATGCGTTTTCGGATATCGGAACTGTTTTCGCCAATACCTCCTGCGAAAACAATTGCATCGGCACCCTGCATAGTGGCGAGGTAGGCGCCGATATATTTTCGGGCACGTCCACAAAAGATATCAATTGCGAGGCGTGCACGGCGGTCTTCGTGTTCTTTTTCTTCGGCTAACAAATCGCGCATATCGTTTGTAAGTCCGGACAGACCTAACAGTCCTGATTGCTTGTTTAATATAGCGTATATTTCATTCATCGTCATTCCTTCCTTATGATGGAGGAACTCAATAATGGCAGGGTCCATATCGCCGCCGCGTGTTCCCATTACTAATCCTTCGAGAGGTGTAAGTCCCATTGACGTATCGAATGAATCGCCGTTCTTGATCGCACATGCTGAGCAGCCATTACCAAGATGAAGCGTGATGATATTAACTTTTTCTCTTTCGATGTTTACTAATTGTCTGTAGCGGTATGCGATATACCGGTGCGATGTTCCGTGAAAGCCATATTTACGTATTTTATGCCTGCGGTACAATTGATATGGTATTGCATAAAGGTATGAGGTTTCGTCCATTGTTGAATGGAAAGCTGTGTCGAATACGGCAACTTGCGGAACACCGGGACCTAATAGTTCGCGTGCTGCATTAATCCCTTTTAGATTTGCCGGGTTGTGCAACGGTGCCAACTCGATGCAATCTTCGATTCTTTCAATTACCTCGTCGTTTATTAAAGTTGACATTGTAAATTTCTCAGCACCGTGAACTACTCGGTGTCCGACAGCATGAATATCAGCAAGTGAAGTTATCCCGTTTAGTTTCGATTCGGGGGAAATTATCCATCGTAAAATAAAATCTAAAGCAGCTCTATGATCGCGAAGAGGCATTGCTTGTTTTATTTTGGGCTGACCTTCGACTTGTAATGTAATTAAAGCCTGGCTTCCGATTCGTTCCAAGTAGCCGCTTGCTATTCGTTTATCCTGATTTTTATCAATGAGCTCTAAATCTGTTTTGATGATTTGAAATTTTACTGATGATGATCCACAATTGATCACTAAAATATTCATAGTTTTCTCCATTTATTATTGATTATCGAAAGGACTGTAGTAAGATGATGGAGAAAGATAAGAAAATATTTTGAAGAATGCTAAAAAGGTCGGGTCATTCTAAAAAATACACTTACCGGAGATTTCACATCCGTTTTCCATGCAAAACCCAAACGATATTTTCCATCTCGTGAACCAATTGCAAATCCCAAATCGCTTTTCAGTGAACTGAATTTAAAAGTATCGAACCCCTCATCAAAAGTTACGTCATCAGCTACATTGTTAATATAACCGGCGTCGTAAAATAAAATTAAATTCAAATTACTCAGCATTGAAAATGGGAAGCCCGTATCATCGCTGAACATTTTTCCATTCACTACATACTCGATGTTTGCGAGTAATAAGCGGTTACCTGTTAATTCTTTATACATATATGCGGGCAGTGTGCTTATTCCGCCAAGTTCGTATGCGCGTTGAACGGGCAAAATTCCATTCGATGTAGCTGCTCTGAATCTGAAATTTATATTATCATATTTGCCGATTGGTTGATACCGGCGTGCATCAAAAACGTATCTATTAAATTCATAATCGCCTTTAAAAGATTTACCGGCAAATTCTGCTGTGAACGCCGTACTCCATCCAGCCAAATGTAGTTTGCGGTCATCGATCTTGTGTAAATCAAGAACGAGTATAATACTGTGGATTTTTCCGTCGTTTATTTCCGGATTAATTCTGAAAGATTTTTTGGTACGGAATAAAGACCAGTTAACATTATTATTCATTGAAGCGTATTTGTCATTTGAAAACGAAATTTTAAGTTGCATATCGGCTAATTGATTTCGTGTGTAATATCCAGCCCAAGTCGAAAATCCTGTACGCAAAAAGTAATCGCGGTAATCGTAGCGAAGTAATAAAGCATTAAGAGTGTTTTCTAAATTTCCAGCAAGCCACTGGTCGCGTGTATCTACGAGACTGTGTCCTTCAATCCCAAATTCAAAAAGTCTATTATCGAAGCCAAACTGCTGCGAGGCGCCGGCTTGGTATTCCCATTTGTGAACTCCGAAGCCATATCCGATTGACCCAAACAAAACAAACTTTCTTTCCCTGTCCCAGAAAAATTTGTGCGGCGACTGTATGCCGAAGAATAATCCCTCAACACGGTTATATCGGAAAAGAAATTTATCATCTATATTTTCTAAATATATTTTTGCTGAATTATTACGTGGTATCCCGCGGTCGGTTGGGAACGCGTATAAGCTGTATCTCTCTGCCTGTGGAAATTCATATTCGATACAGTCAGCGTTACACTCCTCATCCTCTTCTGAATCATCATCAAATATTTTGGTACCTAATTCCCGCTCAACCTGTGCAAACACATCTCTTACTATGTTATCAACCCGGTTCTTGATATTTCTTTTTTTCGTTTCCGATGTAGAGTCTTGTGCGAAACTTTCATTAACCGAAAAAGCAAAAATAAGTAATAAAGCCAATAAAGTTGTAGATTTTTTCATAATTTCTCCATCTAATTATTTGTTATCATCTTCTTTGTAGAGTGTTATACCCCAGTATTGTGCATCTTCCGGTGGGGTATCGTTCCAGCTATTGTATGAGTGCGAGTCGTCGGTTCGATACCGCAAGCGGTATTCCCCTTTATCGAGTAAAATTGTTGTGTTCACAATTCTGTTCTTACGTGCGCCGCCTGCATGAAAAGTCATTGAATAAGTCATCTCCCAGATTACTTTTTTGGTGTTAGCGTTTTCAATACTCCCATAGTCGAACATCTCGTTCCGCTGCCCTTCTCCGATTGAATAGATTCTGATGCGGGTTGGTTCGTTAAGATAAAAAGTTTCTAGTAGATTTGCATTGTCGCGGACGCGTACAATTTGAGCAACTATATTTTTATCACGTTCCGGTGTATATTTCTCGACCGTACTTTTTTCGAATTTATCATCAACAGCATAAATTGTAATTCCCCAATGTCCTTGATCATACGGTGGCGAAACGTTCCAGTCGTTGTAAGAATGAGAATCATCGCTTTGAAAATTAATTAAGTAATTCCCTTTTGGTAGATGCACAATTTCGTCTGTCATTCTATTTTTTGATCCGCCGCCGGCGTGAACAGTTTTATCTACATTCATTTCCCAAACTTTTTCGCGTGTCTGTGCATTAATAATCCAGCCATAATCTGCCATTTGCCGCCGCGAGGAATATCTTTCGCCGATTGCATATATCCGCACATCCAAATCTTGTTTGAGTGTAAATCCTTCGCTCCGATATTCGGTGTTGCCTACTTTTGTTATCTCTGCAATCACATTTTTGTCTTCGTTGTATGTAAAAAGTTTAAAGTTATTTTGGTCGGCTTCCGTTTGTCCTATCAGTGTGATGCCGTAGTTTAATGGATCGTGAGGGGGCGCATCATTCCAATCAAGATATGAGTGCGAATCGTCCGTAAAATAATAGACGACATATTTTCCCGGATTAAAATTAATAGTACCATCGAATTTTAAGTTTTTATCGGCACCGCCGGCTTTTGTTGTATTGCTTTTCTTAAATTCCCAAATCCGTTTCCGCGTTTTAGCATCAAGTATAAATCCGTAGTCCGATAGATCGTCGCCTCGTACTCCATCGCCTAAAGCGTAAATATGAATTGCAACAGGTTTACTTAAAATAAAACCTTGTTCTATGTATTCATTTTCACCCAAACCGATTGATTTGTATAGAACATGCGGAAAATCTTTTGGTGGATTAAATAATGATATTTCAGCCCGTTCGTCTGCTAATAACTCAATGCCCCAGTTTTTAGAATTTTTCATCCAATCTCTATAAATATCACCGCCAAACCAATCTTCTATCCACGAAAAAATCCAATCGTGCCTGCCTCTGATACTGACAATGTCGTCGCTGTTCCTATGGTCGATATTGGCGCGAATATTTGTAAACGTCGATTGATAATCGAAATACGTTGCAGCAAAGTAAACCTCGAACGATCCTTTTGGGAGAGTAATAAAATCATCGCACTTCCTATCGCTGCCGGTTAAACTCGTGTTATCTCTCGTCATTAGCCAAACTTTTTCGCGTGTATCCGAATTAATTATCCAGCCGTATGCGAACAACTTGTCGCGATAGTCGCGTTTTTTTTCTGAAGCAGCCCCTCTTGCTTTGATGTGAATTGTGGTTTGCTCATTCAGTTTGAAGCCCCCAGATTTTAATTCTGTGCGGCTAAAATCTTTTAACTCGATGAATGTTTTTTCTCCAGCAATCAAAAAACCTGCGGCTAACAGAGAAAAAAAAGCTATAACAATAATTTTATTCATAATAGTACCTAGTCGTAATTTCTTAATTGCCTTACGATAATTAGCAGATTTGGTTTCGTTAATACGAAAATGTGAAATATATCACCACAAATCGGGAGATGTAATATAAAATCTGCAAAATTCGGCTGTTTAGTTTGTAATAACCCGTATTTTTGTTATATTTTTACAACAAATTAGTATGAAAATAAAAGCGGCAGAAAATATTTTTAATTTATTTGACGATGCGGTTCTTGTCGCTGATTCGTCTGGTAAAGTTATTTATGGTAATAACGCTTTATTTGAAATGTTTAAAACTAAAAAGGCGGATGTTTTTGGAAAAAATGTGTATGAATGGAAAAACGGGCGGTTAAAACAACTCGAAAGCATAGTCTCAAAAATACTATCACAGAAAATTATTGTTAAGGATTTCGAGTTACAACTTCCGGATTTTACAAATAAAGTTATCAAAGTAAATGTTCGTGAAGAATCGGATATTATAAAACCGGGCAGCAACATTCTTTTTGTCTTTCGGGAAATTGGGGATAAACAATGCAATGAGGAAAACCGGAATTTATCTTCAGCCATTTCGAGCATTAATGATGCGGTTTGCCTGACCGACCTAAATCATCATTTGACTTTTGTGAATGAAGCATTTTTGAAACTCTATGGATATACACAGAGAGAAATAATTGGAAAGCACGTCAAAATTCTTCGCTCGTCAAGAATGGATCAGGAAACCATAAATGCAATAATGGCAACCGTAACGACGGGCGGCTTTATAGATGAGATTTGGAACAGGAAAAAAGATGGTACGGAATTTTTAGTTCAACTATCAACTGGCGTTATTAAGAACGATAAAGGAGAAACTACTGCATTTATTGGCGTTGCTAAAGATATAACAGAACGAAAAATTGCAGAAGAAAAACTTAACTTGCTTTCCGAACAGAGGAAAAAATTAGTCGAAATTTCTGAATTTTTATTTTCAACATTATCTTTGGATGAATTACTAGAAAGAGTTTTTAAATCTTTAGGCGAAGTAATTCACTACGAAGCATCCGAGCTCTATTGGTTGAACGAGGAGGAACAACTATTGGAATCAACCTTGATTCCCGGCTCAATGACTGCAGAATCCGGTTTTCAAAATTGGTCGATTCCCCCCCCCGCTCGGTTTATCCACATAGTTTACATTTAGAAAGCGATCATCTAATATGCCTCCCAATTTTATCGGATGAAAAAGTAATTGGTATTTTTGATATTTCTCGTTCTTCGCCCCCGTTTACAATAGAAGAATTTGAGTTAGTTAAGTTATTTATTAGTTATGCATCGCTCGCTATAAACAACATCCAATCATTCGAAAAAATAAAATTGTCAGAAGAGAAATACAGAAGTATTATTACGTGGGCGCCTGTCGGTATTTATCAATCGACCCTTGAAGGTAAACTACTTTCAGTCAATAAACGGTTTGCCGAAATACTCGGTTACGATACGATGGAAGAACTTCAAATCAAGAATCTAAATGATATTTACTATATAGAAAGTGAACGCTCGAAACTAATTGCCGAATATGAACCCATTGGTTTCGTATCAAATGTCGAAGTTTTATGGAAGAAGAAAGACGATTCCCCAATTTGGATTGAATTAGCAGCTCATGCAACTAAAGATGACTCCGGAAAAACTATTTACTTTGAAGGTTTTATAACCGACATTTCGGAAAGGAAAAAAGCACAAACCGATTTGCAGAAAAGCAAAAACCGCTATCAGGATTTAGTCGAAAATATAAATGATATTTATTACACGATTGATGCGAAAGGTAAATTAATCTATGGCAGTCCTAACTTGTTTATTAAAACCGGCTACTCTCCTGAAGAAATTCTTGGAAAAAATTATTTAATATTAGTTTCGAAAGAGGATAGGCATAAAATTTATGAATATTATTTGGCACGCACTTCTGACGGAACTGTTGATACAAAAGTAGAGTTCCGTGTTCAATTAAAGAACGGTAATAATGTTTGGATCGAACAATCAACACGAATTTTGAGGGATGAGCATGGTAATCTTGTAGAATATCGAGGTATTGTTCGCGAAATTGATGAAAGGAAAGCAGCAGAAGGTGCTCTTCATGAAAGCGAAGCGAAGTACAAAAAATTATTCGTTGATGATATAACGGCTGATTTTATAGCAACACCCGATGGCAAACTGCGCGCCTGCAATCCTGCTTTGGTTAGAATGTTCGCTTTCGTTTCAGAAGAAGAAGCCTTAGTTACAAATTTATCCGAATTGTTTACTACTGTAGAAAGTGCTGAGAAAGTACTGAGTTTAGTAGAGAAGCACAAGCGTCTTGAATATCACGAATTGGAAATGCGCCGCCGCAATGGCGATGCTCTGTTTATTATCGCAAATATAATAGGAAAATTCGATGAGAACAACCATCTTACTCAGTTAACCGGTTATCTGTTCGACGATACGATTCGGCACAACCTCGAACATCAGTTGCGTCAATCTCAAAAAATGGAAAGCATTGGCACACTCGCCGGTGGTATTGCTCACGATTTCAATAATGTACTCGGTGCAATTATGGGATATTCCGACCTCGCTATGGAAAAAATTTCAACCACTGATCCTCTTTCCAAGTACTTACAGAATATTCATCTGCTAACCGAACGAGGTGCACGAATAACACGACAACTTTTAGCATTTTCGCGCCGTCAAATTATCGATCCGAAAAATATCAATCTTAATATTCTGATTTCTGATTTATTGGCATTGATTGGAAAAACTATTGGTGAGGATATCGAAATTATTTTTAAACCGGAGAAAAATCTAAAAACGGTCTATGCCGACTCGGCACAAATGGAACAAGTTATACTAAATCTCTGTGTTAATGCCCGTGATGCAATGCCATTAGGCGGGAAGCTAGTTATCGAAACTAAAAATTTAGTAATAGATGAAACGTACATCCAATATAATCCCGGATTAAAAGCAGGGGAATATGTTTTACTATCTGTAAAGGATACCGGAGTCGGAATTCCTGAAAATATCCGCGAACGAATTTTTGAACCGTTCTTCACAACGAAAGAACAAGGTAAAGGCACCGGACTTGGGCTGTCGATGATTCATGGTATTCTTGGGCAGCACAATGGGTTCATTGATTTAGATAGTGAAATTAGCAATGGAACAACTTTTAAAATATATATACCAGCTAGCGAGGTCAAGCCGGATATCGCTAAAACAGAATTTGTAAATTCGAATCCTACAGGTAACGAAACTATACTTGTCGTTGAAGACGATGCCGATATGCGTGAGATGATAAGTTCACTTTTAGGAATGATGGGTTACAAAATTATTTCGGCATCAGACGGTGAAGTGGGGATTGCTAAGTTTAATGAAAATATCACAAAAATTAATCTTATCGTGTCGGATGTAATTATGCCGAGAAAAGGGGGGAAAGAGTTATACGATTATGTGAAGAAGAAACTGCCTAATATCGGTTTTCTGTTCATCAGCGGTTATACTGCCGATGCTCTACATAAAAATTTTATTTTGGATGAGAAAATTAACTTCTTATCCAAACCGTTCAGTCCGAATGAAATAATTAATAAAGTAAGAGAAATTTTGGACAGCGTTTAAAACCAAAAACCCCCGATTCCATTTTGAAAACGGGGTTTTTTCATTTTTAGTGTTTGATACGTTACATATTATTTATAATCGCATCACCAAACTCGGAGCACTTTACTTCTTTCGCGCCTTCCATCAATCGTGCGAAATCGTATGTTACAACTTTCGATTTGATTGCGTTGTTTAGTCCTTTGAGAATTAAATCGGCAGCTTCTTCCCAGCCCATATAGCGTAACATCATCTCGCCACTTAATATTACTGAACCCGGATTAACTTTGTCGAGGTTAGCATACTTTGGTGCAGTTCCGTGTGTTGCTTCGAATACTGCATGTCCCGTAACGTAGTTAATATTTCCACCTGGTGCAATACCGATTCCACCCACCTGCGCTGCGAGTGCATCGCTCAAATAATCTCCGTTCAAGTTTAGAGTTGCAATAACGTCGAAATCTTCCGGTCGAGTTAGAACTTGTTGTAAAGTAATATCTGCGATTGCGTCCTTAACTAAAACTTTGCCGGAGGCAAGTGCTGCTTTTTGTTCGGCGTTTGCTGCGTCTTCGCTTTTATCTTTCTTAGTTTGTTCCCACTGCATCCATGTGTAAACTTTGTCTCCGAATTCTCTTTCGGCTAATGCGTAACCCCAATCGCGGAAAGCGCCCTCAGTGAATTTCATTATATTGCCCTTGTGAACAAAGGTGACGGATTTACGTTTCTGCTCGATTGCATACTTGATCGCGGCGCGTATGAGTCGTTCGGATCCGTAATTAGAAACCGGTTTGAATCCAACGCCAACTTGTATCGATGAATCGGTTTGCGATATGCCGGCAAGCTTCTGCCAGTCTGTTATTTTTGCGTTCTTTCCGAAGCGAATCTTCTTGAACATATCGGGAAATTCTTTTTCAATAAAGTCGAGAACCTTTTGTGATTCGGGTGTACCGGCTGCGAATTCAATTCCTGCGTAAATATCTTCGGTGTTCTCGCGGAAGATTACCATGTTCACCAACTCAGGTCTTTTTACCGGCGAAGGAACGCCTTGGAAATACTGTACCGGTCGCAAGCAGACATAAAGGTCAAGCATCTGCCGGAGAGCGACATTTAATGAACGGATACCGCCGCCAATGGGTGTTGTTAAAGGTCCTTTAATGCCGATTAAAAATTCTCTGAATGCATCCACAGTTTCGTCGGGCAACCACGAGTTGAATTGTTTGAAAGATTTTTCACCTGCGTACACTTCCATCCATGCGATTTTCTTTTTTCCGCTATAAGCTTTTTGTACTGCTGCATCCAGCACTCGAATTGATGTGCGCCAGATATCCACACCTGTACCATCGCCTTCAATGAAAGGGATGATAGGATAATCAGGGACGTTCAATTTTCCATTATGGATTGAAATCTTCTGACCATTTTCAGGAACTTTTAATATTTGATAATTTGACATAAAATCTCCATAAATATTTATTTACTGTTATCTATAAAAAAAACTTACCCACTCAAGCAGAAAATAAGCAAAAGTTGAGTGGGTAAACTATTGGTTTCAAGAATAAGAATTAATCTTCCCCTTGGGCTTTAGTAAATCCCAAAGCACCATCGAATTCGTGCAATTTTTCGATGTGGGTCCACTTATGCTTTGTGATGATAATTTTCAGAAGTTCCAAAAGTTCTGGATCGGATAAACTGTTTTCAGGATTTTTTAAAATAAAGCGGCACCGGTATTGATCGACACAATCGGTAATGGCTCCGGTTGGAGGGTAAACTTTCGTCCCGCGGTTAGATACCATTTTCAATTTTAAAGCTGTCGGCTGTGATAACACTTCCATGCTTTTACCGATTTGGTCAGGGCTTAAATTTGTTTCAACAAAAATATCGGTTCCTACAATGCGCCGTGATTTAGGTTTTACAAAATCCAAGTCGCTTGAAATATTCCACATCTTAATCGGCTTGTGGTCGCGAACTCGCCACTTTTCCGATTTACGTCCGAAGTTTTTAATGATTTCATCAGTGTACACACTGGTCGGCGTTCCTTTATCGTATCCGACTACATCACCTGTTTTAACTTTACCTTCTTCTAAAGTTACTAAAACAGCATGTTCAATCATTGCGGCGGCATCGAATTCATCTAAATATCTCAACATCATTACAGCCGACATTAGAACAGCAGTTGGATTGATAACGTTTTTACCCGCATACTTAGGTGCTGAACCATGGACTGCTTCAAATATTGCAACTTCATTACCGAGATTTGCTGAGGGTGCAAATCCTAGTCCACCTATTAATGCCGATGTTAAGTCGCTGATTATATCTCCGTTCATATTCGTGGTTACGATAACATCGAACTGCTCAGGTTTTTTCACTAATTGATGGGCGCAGTTGTCTATGATTATATGATTCGATTCGATGTCGGGATATTCGGGTGCTATTTCTTCAAATGTTTTCTTAAGAAGACCTTCAGTTAATTTCATGATATTCGATTTTGTGGCGCAGTGGACTTTCTTCCGCCCTTCTGATCGTGCGAACTCGAAAGCCAGACGTACAATTTTCTCGCATCCTTTTCGTGAAATAACTTTCAAACATTGGGCAACACCGGGCGTCTGCATGTGTTCGATGCCTGCGTAAAGGTCTTCAACATTTTCACGTACAACAACTAAATCGATTCCGCGTCCGCTGTATGGAGTCGTAATACCGGGAAGTTCTCTTGCTGGTCTTATATTCCCAAAAGTTTCAAACAGTTTTCTTAATGTAACGTTGGCGCTTTTCTCTCCAAATCCGACTGGGGTTTCAAGCGGTCCCTTTAACGCAACTCGTGTGTGCATAATGGAATCTATAGTATCTTTTGGAACTCCCGATTCCACTCCTTTTCTGAATACGCTTTCACCGGCATTATGTTCTTCCCACTCGATTGCAACGCCGGTAGCTTCGATGATTTTCGTGGTTGAGTGAACGCACTCAGGTCCTATTCCGTCTCCGGGAATTAACGTTACAAGTTTTTTTCCGTTTTTTGTCCTGTATTTCATTTTAGTTCTCCTTTTTTTTAACCGCTTTTGGCGGGATTGTTTTTCAGTTAGGTAATTTTCTCCTTGCCATATTCAGCATACCGCCGGCTAGGAGGATTTCCTTTTGTCTTTCTGTAAGGTCATAGTTGAGTTTTATTTCTTTATTTTTTGTTAGAATTTTTAGAACAACTTGTCCTTTCTGTTCGCCTGATTTCAACTGTTCTCTGATACTCTCTAAAGCTAACTCGTCTCCGAAATCGATGTTGTTATAATCATTCGCGTCGGAGAAAGTAAGCGGTAAAATTCCAAAGTTTATTAAATTTGCCCGATGAATACGGTTGAATATTTTTACGATGACGGCTTTAACCCCCAAGAATCTCGGTGAGAGCGCAGCATGTTCACGGCTTGACCCTTGTCCGTAGTTGTCGCCGCCGATGACGAATCCGCCGCCCCACTCTTTGCATCGCTTTGGGAATTCCGGATCGACACGTGTGAATGTGAATTCAGAAATTGCAGGGATGTTCGATCTTAAAGGAAGCACCTTGGCGCCCGCGGGTGAAATATGGTCGGTTGAAATGTTGTCGCCTGCTTTCAATAAAACTTTGCCCTTGACAGTTGCGGGCATCTCATCGAATTGTGGAATCGGTTTGATGTTAGGTCCGCGAATGATTTCAATTTTCTCCGGATCGGTTGCGGGCGGAACAATCATTGAATCTACGATCAAATATTTTTCCGGTTCACTGCGTTTCATGGGTTGAATGTTAAAAGCTTTTGCCGCATCCCGCGGGTCGGTGATGTATCCCATAAGTGCCGTTGCAGTAGCGGTTTCCGGCGACGCCAAATATGCTTTCGCGTCCATCGTTCCGGTTCTGCCCTCGAAATTTCTGTTGAAGGAGCGCACCGAAACTCCGCCGCTTGGCGGTGCTTGTCCCATGCCGATACACGGACCGCAAGCCGATTCAAGTATTCGCGCGCCAGAAGAAATAATATCTGCTAGTTCATTATTGCGAGCAATCATTTCAAAAACTTGCTTTGAACCGGGTGTGAGTGTGAACGATGTGTTGGGATGGATTGAATTATTCTTCAGCATGTGCGCTGCAACGCTCAGGTCAAAGTAACTTGAGTTAGTGCAGGAACCGATGCAAGCCTGGTCAGCTTTAATTTTTTGTTTAGCAAGTTCGCTTACTTTCACTACGTTATCCGGCGCGTGTGGTTGTGCGATTAATGGTTCTAACTTATCGAGGTCAATTACCAATCCGTCGAACTCAACTGTAACAAAGCCAGCTTTATCCGTTTCGCTAATAGATAAATTTATCGCACTTCCTTCTTTCAATGCCGCAATCGCGCGTTTGTCGTTTTCGGTGTGTAATTTTATATCGACACGATCGTAAGCTGCCCCGGCATCCGCCTTTAATTCCTTCCAGGCGTTTCCTCTTCCTTGAGCTTCGAGATAACCTTTAGTAACTTTATCACTTGGGAAGACAGATGTTGTTGCGCCAAGCTCGGCACCCATGTTTGTAATTGTGAACCTATCGCCGATAGCTAACGAATCGACACCGGGTCCATGATACTCAATAATTTTATTGATGCCGCCTTTACAAGTGAGCAAACGGAGAACTTCGAGTATGATATCTTTTCCTGAGACCCAGGGCTGCAAATTTCCCGTAAGTTTCACTCCTAAAATTTTTGGCATCGATATCACGTATGGCTCGCCAGCCATTGCGAGAGCGATGTCTAATCCGCCCGCACCGATAGCAATCATTCCAAGCCCGCCACCTGTTGGCGTGTGCGAGTCGGAGCCGATTAAAGTTTCACCCGGAACTCCGAATCTTTCACGGTGAACCTGATGGCAAATTCCGTTTCCGGGACGTGAAAAATATATTCCGTACTTAGCGGCAACGCTCTGTAAATACTGATGGTCGTCAGCATTCATAAAATCTTGTTGAAGCATATTATGGTCAACGTAGCTTACCGAAAGTTTTGTACGGATGCGAGGAACACCCATCGCTTCGAACTGCAGGTATGCCATCGTACCGGTAGCATCTTGAGTGAGAATTTGATCGATACGAATTGAAATTTCAGAACCCGGTTCCATTTTCCCTGAAACGAGGTGGTCTCGAAGAATTTTTTGAGAAAGATTATGTGCCATTAGGTTATCTCCATAGGTTAAGAACTAAAATGTTATTGAAAAAACTGTAGAATTATAGCAAAAATAAGGTTGAAATGCAATCTTGATTATCATAACAATAATAACTATATTTGTAACAAATTTTAATCAATCATTCAATTTTTTTATAGGAGATTTAATGAAAAAGACAATATTTTTTGTAATTTTAGCAGTTCTGTTTGCTAACCTCATGTTCACCGGATATCAATGCGGTTCTGCCGAAATGACGAGCTCTAAACTTTACATGCAAAGATCGGAATGGGAGAACGCGAAGGATCAACTTCAAAAAGAACTTGCAAAGCGGCCGGAAAATTATGAAGCATGGTACTGGCTTGGACGAGTGAATCACGAACAGAAGAACTATCCTGAGATGTTAAGTGCATTTAACAATTCGTTAAAATTAAGCGGTCAGTTTACAAAAGAAATCGATGCTATCCGTCTGAGCGTATGGGCACAAACTTTTAACAAAGGAGTTGAACATTTTAATTCAGCTCTGAGCAGCGAACCGGACAAAGCACCTGAATTTTTCGACAAAGCTATCAGTCAACTCAAAACTGCTATCACAGTTCAACCCGACAGCTTCCCGCCTTATCGTGTGTTAGCTTTAACTTTTTATGGAATGAAAGATAAAAATAACGCAGAGAATTATTTGAAAGAAGCACTTGCACGACAGAATGACGGGCATCTTGGCAGAATATTAGGAGGTATTTATTATGACCGCGCAATGTCGTTGAAAGCAGAAGCTTTGAAATTGGAAAGTCCTCAGAAAGAAGAAGCTTTCGCTAAAGTAAAAATTATTTTTAATCAGGCGATACAAGCATTAGAACATGCTTTAGTAGCTTCTCCGAATGACGCAGCTATTTTAATCATTCTGAACGATTCATATATCGCTGCTGGTAGAACTGAAGACGCTATGAAATCGTATCAGCTGGCGATCGTTGCCGACCCGAATAACAAACTTGTCCATTACAACTATGGCGTGTTGTTGCTGCGTGCTGCAAACTTTGCAGAAGCTGCTGAACAATTCGAGATAGCTTTAAATATCGATCAAGATTTCACAGACGCTTTGTACAACGTGAGCGCCACTTATATGCAGTGGGGTGCAAGGATGAAGGAAAAAGCGGAAGCAGAAATTAAAAACGATAAGAACAAACAGTTGGATAAATCTTTCGAGGAGAAATTTAGAAAAGCTAAAGGTTTTTTAGAAAGGTTAGTGAAGTTGTCCGAGAACGATGTTGCTGCATGGGAAACTTTGGGAATGGCTAACACACTTTTGAATATCCCAAAGGAAGCCAAAGTGGCATTCGATAAAGCCGATAGCTTGAGAAAAGCAAAATAATATAACAGAAAGTTTTTTTATGACTAATCAACCGCAACAACCACAACAAATAAATATTGAACTCGGTGAAAAAGAAGCAGAAGGAATCTATTCGAATTTAGCGATAATTACACACTCGCCCGCTGAATTTGTAGTAGATTTTACACGAGTTCTTCCCGGCGTTCCAAAAGCGAAAGTGCACGCACGAATAATTATGACTCCGCAGCACGCAAAGTTATTGCAGAGAGCATTAGAAGATAATATCGACAAATTTGAAAAACGGTTCGGTGAAATAAAAATTCAAGGCGAACCGAATGCCGGTGGATTTGGTTTTCAACCAACAGACCCGCAAACCAGAGTTCATTAAGAATGGATAAACAACCATTTGGCAACTTTTTATTTGTGTTGCACACACATTTACCGTATGTAGTTACACACGGTAAATGGCCCCACGGTTCCGACTGGTTAAACGAAGCCGCTGCTGAAACTTACATACCGATTTTAAACATACTCGGCGAACTCCTGTACGAAGGATATCATCCGAAGTTGTCGATGGGTATCAGCCCGGTGCTTGCCGAGCAATTGGCTGATCCGGTTTTCAAAGATTCGTTCGTTCATTATCTCGACGAAAAAATTGCTGCTGCTAAGAAAGATGAAAAATATTTTCAAACGAACGGCGACACCCACCTGAAACATACAGCCAAATTTTGGATCGATTGGTACAGCGCAAGAAGAGACGACTTTGTTCACAAATACAATTCCGATTTAATTTTTGCTTTTCGAAAATTGTTAGAAACGGGTGTGCTGGATATTATGACTTGCGGAGCTACTCACGGTTATTTCCCGTTATTAAGCCATGACTCAAGCATCGATGCACAGGTAAAGGTTGCCATCGCAACACACGAGCGACACTTTGGTGTAAAGCCCCGCGGTATTTGGCTGCCCGAATGTGCTTATCGCCCAAGATACAAATGGAAACCTCCGGTAAAAGTTCAGGGGCTTGCCGCAGAATATGAGCGACAGGGTGTTGAAGAAATTTTAGCAGAGAATGGAATCGAATATTTTGTGATTGACTCGGCTATGCTATTAGGTGGAAAACCAATTGGTGTTTATCTCGAAAGGTTTGGCGGATTGAAGAAAATTTGGGAACAACACGAAAAACAAATTTCTATAAGAGAAGAAGAATTTGAAAAATCGGTTTACGATTTATACTTAGTCGATTCGCCAGATAGCAAAATCTCTCCTTCGGTTGCGGTTTTTACACGCGATCCGAAAACAAGTTTACAGGTTTGGAGCGGCGATTATGGTTATCCAGGCGACGGTGCATATTTAGAGTTTCACAAAAAGCATCATCTGAGCGGGCATCGTTATTGGCGCGTTACACACTCGGATGCCGACCTTGCCGATAAGCTAAAATACGAACCTGAAAATATCGAAGACAAACTTGAATCGCATTCGTCTCATTTTGTTGATATTGTTGCCGAGACATTAAAGGAAAATTATGCGAAGACTAAAACTACCGGTGTACTCACTTCACCTTTCGATACTGAACTCTTTGGCCATTGGTGGTTCGAAGGTCCGCGTTTCTTAAAAAAAGTTTTAATGAAGTTGGAAAAATCAGACCACATCAATTTAACAAATGCCGCTACTGAACTTGATATGAGGCAACCTGATAAAGTTGTTCAACTTCCGGAAGGATCATGGGGTGAAGGCGGGCACCATTTTATTTGGTTGAACGAGAATACAGGTTGGACTTGGAAAAAAATATATCAAAATGAAATACTCTTCAAACAAACAGTCCAAAAGTATCTTTCTTCTGCCGACGAGAAGATGCAATTTCTTTTAACTCAAGCTGCGCGCGAGTTGCTGCTTCTGCAAGCATCCGACTGGCAGTTTTTAATTTCAACACAAGCAGCTAAAAATTACGCTGAAGAACGTTTCACGAATCACGACAGCGATTTTAACAGGTTACTAAAAACCGCTATCGCTTATGCTGATACCGGAATTATTCCGGATGCTGATTGGGAATATGCAAACGAATGTTTGGAGAGGAATGTTATTTTTCCCGAAATAGACCTAAAAATTTGGTTAAAATAGCCGTCTTCTCCTTTTCCGCCTTTGGCGGATTTATTTTTTTAGTGATATAGAGCATCGGTTCTCGGACTGCTCTTGATATTAGAATACTTTCTATATATATTCGAGCCAGATAATAAAACAAAATTTATGGCAAATAAAAGAGTCAAATTTTTGTATTGTAGTTTGGTGCTGTTCTTAATGCTCACTGCAGTTAATTGTAACCTGCGAAAACCGGTTGCACCGGTGTGGGATGTTCAGGTCAACTTTCCAATTGTAAACCGCCCTTATTCAATTGATTCACTTATCAGAAAAGATACTTCTCTTATCATAATCAACCCAACAAACGGGCTACTGACTTATTCATACACTCAACCGGCTGCTTCCGATAGTGTAGGCGATAAAATTAATATGAAACCGTCGCAGCCGCCACCATTCAAAATTGCGGCTGGTTCAATTCCATTCAGAGATTTTTCGATTGGTGTCAACATCCCGAATCCGGGTATTCCTTCCGGAATTATTCCTCCAGGCGATCTTCCACCGATTTCAATACAGATGCCTTCGAGCGATCAATTCGATTTCTTGGAATTTGAAAGCGGAGTTATCAAGTTAACAGTAACCAATTCAACACCCCTCACAATTACTTTCGATTCAATCCGGTTTATAGATAGAGACATTAACAAATTCGTTTTTAATATAGGAACTGTTCCACCTTTTGAATCGCGTTCCGCACAGAGTATTTTGGATGGCAAAATCGTTCGACTTCCGCTAACGTTGGATACCGTACGCTCCCGCACGCCGGGTAGCTCGACACCCGTTACAATTCCAGACCCAATATTGAGAATTCAATTAGATTTTTTAAATTTAAACATAAATAGTGCACGGGCAAAAATTCCTCCAACAGATGTCTATCGGATAGATAGCTCAAAATTTGTAATCGATTCTTCGCCCTCACCGACCAAACTGAAAATCGCTCGTTTTAAAAGTGGTGCTGTTAATTTAAAATTAAGAAACGATTTCGATGTTACAGCAAATGTGATCTTATCACTGCCCCAGCTTTATAACAGAACTACACAGCAACCGTTTTTAATCAATAGAACAATTGCCCGGAACGATTCATTGGTTATCCCGGTAAATTTATATAATTATGAGTTCAGGTCGGCTGCACCAACTGAGACACTAACTTACACGGCATCAATTCGGCAGCTCGGTTCAGAATGGGATACTACGCAGTTTAGAACCTTTTCTCGCACAGACGAACTTGTAGCTTCCCTGCAAATTCTTCCACCTCCGCAGGATGTGTTCATCCTCTCTTATGTCGAGGGTGTTTTAAAACCAACTTTACTAAATTTCGATACTCTGTTAAATATTAAATTAGGAGATATCCCAACAATTTTTTCAATCGACAGTTTACGTTTGCCTGATGCAGCTTTTGTATTAAATCTTTCAACTCCTAATATTCCGATACAAATTGATGGAAGCATAAAGTTAGATGATTCTATAAAATATTCCATCACAATTCCGCAAACTAATCTTGCAGCGAATTCGACAACGCCGGTTATAATCAGTGGTGGTAATCTTGTTTCTACACTTTCGCGGTATGTTTCTACAAATAAGACTCTTCCGAATTCATTCAAGTTAGGTACGAATGCAACCATCAATCCATTTTATGTGGTCGGTTCAATTTCGAGTTCGGATAAAATCGGCGGGAATATTTCATTCGATATCGCATCGAATATAGGTATTAAAGGAGGAGTTTTTCGAGATACGCTACGACTCGGAGATGAAAAGAATGATAACGGCGAAACGGTCGAGTTAGATTCACTTTTAATCAATCGTCTTCAATCAGGATTTATTAATTTTACTCTCTCGAACGGAATACCATTAGGAACAAGAATATCTATAAAATTGCTCGATGCTAACAGAATATTTATCCAAAACTTACCGGGCACCGGTCCTGTTCAAGTAACTTCTGCTCTTGTTGGTGTCGATGGGTTTGCTTCGCAGGCAGTTCAATCAAAGTTTTCTGTTGCAATGAATAAAACTGAGTTTGATAACCTGAACAAAGCAAAGTTCGCAGTGGTCGAAATTATATTCAATACACCAGATTCTTCACCCTCAGTAAAATTCAGAAATTCAGATAAAATGAATGTTCGTGTTTTTGGAACATTCAATTATCGGGTAGAGGATTAACGGATATGAGAGCGAAAATTATATTTGCTGTTATATTTTCGACTGTGTGCCAGTCGGCAAATGCCGGAGGTGATCTTACAAATTTACAAGGTATCGGGATGGCGCGAACCTATACGGCAATCGCACGTGGTATAAATTCAGTCGGAATCAATCCGGCTAATCTTGGATATCCTGATAAAGGAACTGTAACATTTAATTTATTTAACTTTGGAACAAAAGTCGGGAGCGATTTAATAGATTTAGATTTATACGAGAAGTATTTCACCGGCGACAAAAATGGTGATCCAATTTTCCTTAATGATGCTGATAAAAGAAAAATACTGGAAGTCTTTCCTTCGGGATTGGCGCAAACAGGATTTAATTTTGAATTTAAGTTATTATCATTTTCATATCAGCATTCTAATGTTGGCGGATTTGTAGTGAGTATTCTCGAAAGAACGGGTGCCAATGTTTTGATGCCAAAAGATTATGTCCAATTTTTGCTCTACGGAAATCCCCTCGGCAGTCGCTATGATTTCAGTCAAACTTATTTTAACTCGATATGGTACCGTGAATACTCACTTTCGTATGGCAGAAAAATTCCCCGTTTTGTTTTTATGAAGTCGATGACTGCGGGTATTTCAGTTAAAATGATACACGGATTTGGTTTTGCAGAGTTGAGTCGTAATAACACGCACTTCACAACTGATGCGAATGCTAAAATTGCGGGTCGGGTAGATTACCAAGCAAAATTTGCAGGTGTAGATATTTTAAAAGAAGAAAGTGATGTAGAGTATTCGCCATTCCCCAAACCTGCTGGTTCGGGATACGGGATTGATTTTGGCGTTTCAGGTTTTGTTAATGACCAACTGAGTATCGGAATTGCGCTGACAGATGTTGGTGCTATCAAATGGAAACAGAACACGTATGAAAATTCAGGTAATGCATCGTTTGATTTCGACGATCCTCGAACAGCAGAGGAACAATTCAACAATTTGGATACATTGCTGAATGGAACTAATAAACCTATCAAGAATTTTTCATCCGGTTTGCCGACAGTATTGCGTATTGGTGCGGCATATCAGTTTGATAAAGCCCCGTTCATAAGTAAGATCCCGGGCGAATTACTTTTGGCGCTCGATTACAATCAGGGTTTTAATAATCTTGCAGGAAATACTACTAAACCCCGATTCTCGTTCGGGGTTGAATATAAACCTTGGAAGTGGCTGCCACTCCGTACTGGTGTTTCACTCGGTGGTGTTGATGGTTTTAATATGGGATTTGGTTTTGGAATTCTCTTCAGCTTTATGGACATCGAGTTTTCATCCGAAAATTTTGATGCAGCCATTTCGCCAAGAAGTGTGAGCAGAGTATCGTTTGCTTTCGGGATGAAGGTTCGGATATAAATTAGTTTTTAGTTGTTAGCTTAGAACCCAAAACTAACTAACTAACTGAAGTTACGCAAAAGAGTCATTCTGAACGAAGTGAAGAATCTGAAA
>JASEGV010000055.1 GCA_030017895.1 Bacteroidota bacterium
TTTTGCTGCTCTTTTATATTGAGTCGGAGCTGAAGTTCTGGGGAAATGTTAATTTTATTTTCACCAAAGATTTTAATAATCTGCTTTATGTTCTCAGCACTATACGAAAAGCTCCACTGTTTTAAATCGGTATGCCACCTGTGTCCCGGTATTTTCTTTAGCTCATTTATATACCCTTCATTATACCGAAACGATACACCCACCCGCTGCTCGCTTTTCGAAAAACGCTCTCCTGCAGTTTGAACTAAAAATATCTTTACTTCGGTTTTATCATTTTCCAAGCCAGATCTGAACGCTGTCTTCGATGAATTCAACTCAACCAATTTTGAACCCAATGACTTCGTATCTAAACCTCGCCATGCGGTTCCGCTTGTTTTTATGTGCGAATTAATTTGAATAACCTTATACCTTCTATCTTAATTTTATTTACTCAAATGTGTTGCCAGCACAAATATAAAACTTTGTTTTTGAAATAGCAAATCCTGTCATTATTGTTTATTATATCATTATTTCTTATCATTTAGAGGATGAGATTATGAAAATTACAATTCGTTTAATATTGTCGCTGCTGTTTGTTGCAATATTAGTTGCAAGCGTATTTTCATATTTTCAAATTCGCCTCGAAAGACAAGACCAGATTGAAGAACTTAATCGCCGCTGTTTTTTGTTGGCTGAGAGCCTACAGGAATCCATTAAAAATTTACTCCCCCCTAATTATAAAACAAAGTTAAATCAATTAGTCGAAAAATTTGGTAATCGGGAACGCCTTTACGGAATTGTAATATACGATGGTCAAAACGATATTTTAGCTATAACTCCAGGGCTTACATCTAAAATTCCCGAACATATAGCGCAGCTAAAATCTTCATTCGATGAAGACACAACAAAATATTCTGTTGAAACTTTACAGGATAAAGAAATTCATACCTATATCTATCTTATGAAGGAGGATAGTAAAGTACTCGGGAAGTTGGGCCTTTTTCATGACATTTCATACATTAACACACGACTCGAAAGCATTTGGCGATATAATTTTATTCGGCTTCTGACTTTATCGCTATTAATTATAGTTACAACAGTATTGGTTGTTCGTTGGAGCATAGTTGGCCCGATAGCTAAGATCGCTGATCGGTTAAAATATTTAAGAATGGGTAAAAGCACAAAAAATATTGAAATTCCCCAAGGAGATATTTTAGGTCCACTCGCCGTTGAAGTAACTCACTTAGCAAAAAGCTTATCGATTGCAAGAGCAAAAGCTGAAGAGGAAGCCAGGTTAAGAATTATTGGCGAGAAGACGTGGACGGCAGAACGATTAAAAGAACATGTGCGTATGGAACTTGGTGAAAAGAATTTAATTTTAGTCTCGAATCGAGAGCCATATATGCATATCAAAAAGGGGCGAAAAATAGAAAGCATTATCCCGGCAGGAGGTTTGGTTACGGCTTTAGACCCGGTGCTTCGTGCTTGCGGCGGAGTGTGGGTAGCACACGGAAGTGGAGATGCCGATGTTGAGACTGCTGATAAAGATGGAAAATTGAGGGTACCACCCGAGGAGCCGCTATATACACTAAAGCGCGTTTGGTTAACCAAAGAAGAAGAAGAAGGATACTACTATGGATTTTCAAACGAAGGTATTTGGCCCCTCTGCCACATTACACATACAAGACCTGATTTCAGATTAGAAGACTGGATATATTATCAAAAAGTAAACGAAATATTTGCAGAAGCTGTTTTGGAAGAAATAAAAAATGAAATTGAACCGTTAGTTATTATTCAAGATTATCATTTTGCATTATTACCATTCTTGATAAAATCAAAGAGACCCGATGCAAAAGTTGCTATATTTTGGCATATCCCTTGGCCCAATCCGGAAGCGTTTAGTATTTGTCCTTGGCAAAAGGAAATTTTAGTCGGCTTATTAGGCGCCGATTTGATAGGGTTTCATATCCAGTTTCACTGCAATAATTTTTTGGAAACTGTTGATAGGGTTTTAGAATCAAAAATTAATTGGGAACAATTTTTTGTAGAAAAAGGCGGTCAAACTACATTTGTCAAACCATTTCCGATAAGCGTTGCTTTCCCAAGTCTTCTCGACACACAATTCGCTGAATCCAGATCAAACGAATTAATTAAATCGGAAATATTTAATGAGTTAGGTATTGCATCCGAATATTTAGGTGTCGGAGTAGATAGGATCGATTACACAAAAGGAATCATCGAGCGGTTTAAAGCCATCGAAAGGTTTTTTGAAAAATATCCCACATACGTCGGAAAATTTACTTTTGTTGAATTAGGCGCGCCAAGCCGAACTCATATAAAACGTTATCACGATTTAATTGCAGAAGTAGAAACCACAGTAGAAAAAATATGCTGGAAGTTTCAATCAATAAATTGGAAACCGATTGTTTTTCTTAAAGCACATCATAGTCACGAAGATATAAACCGTTTTTATGTATGTTCCGATGTGTGTATGGTCACTTCGTTACACGATGGAATGAATTTGGTTGCTAAAGAATTCGTTTCTGCGCGAAATGATGAAGATGGTGTCTTAATTTTAAGCCAGTTTACAGGTGCATCGAGAGAATTACAGGACGCTATAATGGTAAATCCTTATGATATTGAACAAATGGCTGATGCTATATATACTGCTTTAAATATGAATTTTGAAGAGAGAAAAGAAAGGATGCAGCATCTTCGCGGTGTAATAAGAGAACGAAATATTTACAGATGGGCTGGTAATTTAGTATCAACATTAAATCGAATTAGAATTTCAAAAGCTGTCGAAGAACCAGTTTGACGAAATGAAACCTAAATATTTATTTGATAAAAGATATAGAGCTTGGAATACGCTCCAGAATAAATTGCTTGATTTGAATATACCTATCTTTATTTTCCTGGACTATGACGGTACAATTGTTCCAATTCAAGAAAAACCTAAACAAGCCAAACTTCCAGAATCTTCAAGATTACTCCTTGATGAGTTAGCTCAACATCCAAATACTTATGTTGGGATTGTCAGCGGTAGGTCGATGAAGGATATCAGAAGAATGGTAAAACTAACTTCTCTATTTTATATAGCAAATCATGGATATGAAATATATTCAAGAAAAATTAAATGGCGTCATCCGATAGTAACTGATATAGTACCGATACTGAAAAAACTCCGTACCAATTTTAAAAAGGCTCTTAAAGCAATCCATGGTGTTCTGATTGAAAATAAAATTATAACTTTAAGTATTCATTACCGACAATTATCTGGAACTCTCGTTTCTACACTTAAAAAAATAATAAAAAGTAAAATGCAGGAGTATTCGCGTTTTCTAAAAATTTCTTCAGGTAAAAAGGTTTTTGAAATCAAACCGAAAAATAATTGGAACAAAGGAAAGGCAATTTTTAAAGTGATGGATTTATTCAATGCTACCACCGACCCGCTCATCATTTATATTGGAGATGATAAAACGGATGAGGATGCATTCCGGCTTTTGCCAAAAGGGGCATTTGCTATCTATGTTGGCAGCAATTCATCTTCGAAAGCAAAATATTTTTTAAATGACCCGAATGAAGTTATTTTATTCTTAAAGAAACTGAATCATTCCCTCGTTCTTAGAAAGGAGATGTAATCGTATGGCTAAAAACGGACCATTTAATTTCCATACGCGGCAAAACTTAATATATCTTACCGGAAGAAAAGCAAAAAATTTAAAAGAATTATTGGATGGTATTAAAGAAATGCCCAGTTCGTCGATATATTATCATACTCATCATTATTTACAACAGCACGAGTATTTATCACCTGAACCGCCAAATGATTTTGCCTACTGGATAAAAAATGTTTATCAAGAGAACGTCCTGGCTGAGCGATTAGCGAGTATGGATTTAAGAACGTTTAATAGATTAAGAGATATTCGCTTGAGGTTAATCGAGATTATTCAAGAAGTGATTAACAGTGAAGGGTTTGCCGATCGTAACGTACCAAAGGGCATGGAATTTCATTTTATGAAAGCTCAGACTTTTATATTCCCTACGAAAATTCAAGCAAATAATTTATTGGAATTTAAAGAGTCTCTGGCTAAGGTTTCGTTAAACTCAATTTATTTTCATATGTTTGAATCTCGACTTAGGCTTGAAAGCGACTTATGCGATTTTTCGATTTGGTTAAGAGATTCACTTGGTGAAGATAAATTAGCCAAAGAGTTCAGTTCACTTGACCCGTACACTCACACTCTCGAAAGTTTAAGGTCTAAAATTATTACACTTATCGCTCAACGAATAAAGGAGGCTGCAAATGTTAACAATTAGAGATTACGAACCGGTTGTTGGTGCTGATGTTACAGATGAGCTTGAGCTTTTTGCGAGCAGATTATCAGGAAAGGTCATACAGAATATTAATTCGACCGCCGTAGGAGGTGGTGTTGCAGAAATTCTAATTCGTATGATTCCACTTTTGAAAGACATAGGTGTTGACGCCCGCTGGGATGTGATAAAAGGCGACGAGAAATTCTTCCAAATTACCAAAAAAATGCACAATGCCTTACACGGCAGCAAGGTGAATTTTTCTTCAGAAGAAATAGATATATTTATAGAAACAAATAAAACGAATGCGGCTAATATGGATTTGATAGGAGATATTATGTTTATCCACGACCCGCAGCCGATTGGTCTCGTGGAAAAAAAGGTTAAAGACCAAAAGTGGATATGGAGGTGCCATATCGATTTTTCAAGACCGGACGAATTCACTTGGAATTTTCTGAAAAATTATATAGAGAAATACAACATTAGTATTTTTTCTGCTCCATCGTTTGCTCGTCAACTTGCAATCCCCCAAGTTTTGATATCCCCATCAATTGACCCTCTGAGCGATAAGAATCGTGACTTACCGCAGGAGACAATAGACCGTGTGCTTGAGCAATTTAATATTGATAAAAACCGACCTATCGTTATACAAATATCTAGATTCGATTATCTCAAAGACCCGGTGGGAGTTGTAAAGGCTTATCACCAAGTTAAAAAGTATATAGATTGTCAACTCGTACTCGCCGGTGGTGGCGCTACTGACGATCCTGAAGGGGAAAAAGTACTTGCCGAAGTTCAAGAAGCGGTGGGGGTTGATAAAGATATTTTTCTATTATTACTTCCACCGGCAAGCGATATTGAAATAAATGCATTACAGCGAGCGTCTTCTGTGGTATTGCAAAAATCACTCCGCGAAGGGTTTGGATTAACAGTTGCCGAAGCGCTCTGGAAATCAAAACCGGTAATTGCTGGGGCTGTAGGCGGTATCCCTTTACAGATCACTAACAAGTACTCAGGTTTATTGACTAATACAATTGAAGGCACCGCTTTTGCGTTAAAACAATTACTACAGAATCCAGATTATGCTAAACGCTTAGGTGAAAATGGACACGAGCATATAAAGAAAAATTATTTAATTACCCGGCATCTGAAAGATTATCTACTGTTGTTTCTTTCGCTAGATCATCAAGGTGAGAATATAGTTAATTTATAGACAGACTTCATCAAATGTGGAAATCTGATGTGTTTGTAGTATCCGTTCCATATTAATCTTTGTTGCTAATGTTGCAAAACCAATGTTGGTGGCTGTGCTTTATCAAACTTTAATTTCGGTTGTATTTCGATTAGTCGTACTCGTTCTCTTGCAATTTTACAATACTCGTGGCTGATTTCAATACCAATGTAATTTCTATGCATTTCACAGGCTACTCTTGGTGTTGTTCCGCTGCCACACATTGGGTCAAGAACAACGTCACCGGAATTTGTCCAAGAAAAAATATGGTCTCTTACAAGTTCGCAAGGAAATGGTGCTGGGTGTCCTTTCGCTTCTTGGTCTTCCTGTTTTTTGCCGACAACATATTCCCAGATATTGCCTTTAATTTTTTTGTCTTTTACTGGCTTTGCTAATTTCTCTCTTGTCTGCTCGTTCTTTGAATAGTTTTTGTAGGTTGTGCCGTTGAGTTCTAAACCTGCGTGCATACAGTCAACTAAGATTGGGTTATGTGTCTTAACTACACCCTTGCTGAATACGAACATATACTCAAACTCATTGGTGTACCTCTTGCGATAGATTTGAGGAATTGGATTTTTCTTTCTGAAAATCATTGTGTCGTGTAGGTTGAACCCAATCTCCTTAAAATACATAGCCTGCTTAAAACTTGTTCCAGTTTCTGTAGCGTCAATTGTTGCATCAGCAACAACCCAAACCACTACACCGCCTGGTTTTGTAATGCGAAATAATTCTTTTACTATGTCTTCAAATGGGAAGACATAACCCTTATAGTTTCTTAAATCATCGTAAGGTGGTGAGGTAACAGTCAAGTCAATTACGTCATCTTGAAATTTATTCATTACTTCAACGCAATTACCTTCAATGATTTTGTTTATATATTTTTCCATATTTTTTAGCTATTTGATTGAGAATAAACCATTGTCCGAAATCGCTTTAATTGTTTTAATCTTGCTTTCAATTTTGTGAACTTTAATAAGTTCCTTCAGAGCTTCTTGATGGCTCATTCGCATAATCTTTTCCCGTTCTTGTGCTAAAAAAGTCAGGGCTTCTACCTTTGCAATGTTTATTGATTCTGTAGCTGCTTGTTTTTCAACACCCCAGAGATTTTCGATTTTTTTTGAAAATGACAGCATAACCTTGTTTACTGCTAACCAATAGTCGTTAGCGTTTTTAGAAGGATTAATGACAGGAATAGTTTGAAGAATTGTTTTTAGCAATTGTTGGGCTTTTGCTTTGCTTTCAGCTTTTGAATATGCCAAGAGTAAAGCGAGGTGTGAGTATGTAAAAACACAAACGTTATAAGTAGTCGCTTGCTGATAGATTTGGCTTGAAGGGTTTACCTCTTTTCCAATCGTCCATTGCCTGAACTTTAAAGTCCTTCTGGTTTTTAGCTGTTCTGCTAAGTCGGAAAGATTTAGCGTCTGCAACAAGGCTGTAATCTTTGGCAAATGCTTCCACGTCTGCGGCGTCGGCTCTTTCTTTCAAGACCAAACTTTTAAGCCCTAATGCTTTAAAGGAAAATGAAAGTAAAGCATCTGTGTATTTAGAGTAAAGTTTTTCTTCGCTAGTGTCGTGCCCATAAGATTCTGGTATATTACCGCAAAGTCTTAAATGGTCAATAAGTGCCTTTATTCCCGATTTTTTTATTTCTGCTTCTAATTCTTTTTCTAAACGGTCAGAGTCGTTACCGAAATTTCCGCTTAGTCTACAGATTTCGTCAACCCAATAAGTTCGCCTTTTTTTTGCTTTGTCCGATATAATATTTTTCATTTCATAATAATTTTTTCAATGCTAATATATCAAATAGGTGAGTTATTATCAAACGTTAATTGTTGCTTTTTCTTCATCAACTCTTTGCAGCAATATTAATCCAACGAGCATCAATACTCCAACTGAAATGATAGCAATTCGCTGGTCGAGTAACGAGGAGATAAAACCAAAAAGTAAAGGTCCTATAATAGCGGAAGCTTTTCCGAAGAAAGAATAAAACCCGAAAAATTCTGTCTTCTTTTCAAACGGTGTAATTTTCGACATCAAACTACGACTCGTTGATTGCGACGAACCGAGAGCCAATCCGGCAAGAATTCCCACAAAATAAAATAATCCTTTGCTTGTAACAAAGTAAGCAATCACCACAATAATTAGCCACAAAATTAACGTGAGACTCAAAGTTCGCTTTTGACCAAAGTGGTCGGAAAGAATTCCAAACAAAATTGAACCGATAATGGCTGAAGTCTGTACTATTGCGAAAAAGATTATGATTTCTGATATCTCGAAGTGCAAAGTTTCGCGTGCAAAAATTGAAGAAAAAATAATTATTGTATTAATAGCATCTATGTAAATGAAGTAGGATAACAGAAACTTTCCGATGTTTTTATACTTATTAAATTCTTTGAATGTGGATTTAACTCTTTTGTACCCGATGCCTACAAAGTTTAATTTTAAACTTGCAGTTCTGTTTTTTTCCTTCAGGAATAGAAACAAGGGGATAGAAAAAATGAAGAAAAAGCCGGCGGCGATCAGAAAACTTATTTGAACGTTGAAAATATTTTCAGGAACAAATCCTTTAATATAAAAGGGAAAGGCGATGAGTAAGGTAAACAGCGAGCCGATATAACCCATTGCAAAACCATAACCGGAAACCCTGCCGTAACTTCGTTGAGTAGTAATTTCAGGAAGGAATGAGTCGTAAAAAACTAAACCCGCTTCGAAACCAATGTTAGCAAGAATCAATAACAAGATTCCTAATAAAACTGTTGATTCTGCTGTAAAAAATAATCCGCTTGTTGCTAAAATACAGAGGAGTGTAAAAATAAAGAGGAATCGTTTTTTTCCGGCCCCGTAATCAGCAACGGCGCCTAA
Organism: Bacteroidota bacterium; assembly: GCA_030017895.1. NCBI lineage: Bacteria > Pseudomonadati > Bacteroidota > Bacteroidota bacterium. The sequence continues at coordinate 8,387 of JASEGV010000055.1, forward strand.
AATAGGCGAAATTATGGCAACAATAAGCATAGATATGCTGAAAGCTAATCCCCACAGGAAATCGCCGTCTTTACCCCCTTGGTTTATAATTTCTTTAAAAAAAAGAGGGTAGCCGACAGTTAGAATCAGAACATAAAAAGCGGTGTTTGCAAAATCGAAAAGAGCCCAGACAAAAATTTGAGAACGGTTAGAAGTATGGTGCAAACTTGCATCAGGGCTCTTATCGTTCATTACTCTTTTGGTGGATTTGAGGGTTTCTGTGTCGGAGTTGTAGATTCAGAAATTAATCCGCGCCCCGATTTCTTCAATTTATTTTCTTGTTGTAGCTGGTCGTACACAGCATCAAGAACACCGTTAATGAACTTACCGCTTTTTTCTGTGCTGTAGTTTTTAGCAATTTCGATTGCTTCGTTGATTGTTACTTTGGGTGGAATATCGTCGAAGTAAATAAGCTCGCAAATTCCGATTCTCAGTAAAAATTTATCTATAACTGCAATGCGGCTAAATTCCCAGTTTGCTACTTTCGATTTTATAATTTCATCGAGCATGTCTTGGTGCTGGATGACTTTATATATTATTTGTTTAGCAAAATCAAAATCGGTCTTGTTCGTTTGCAACTCTGTTAAAACATCATCAATTACCTTTGTAATCGGTTCTTGCGATACTTCGTGGGCGTAAAGAACTTGTAGAACTTTTTCGCGTATAGAGCGTCGTTTAAATGTTACCATATTAAATTGTTATTTGGATATTTCACCTAACCTGCCGCTGAATTCTGATTTGCCTGAATAAACCTGCCGGATTTTTCCGATTGAATTTATTCTTTCTTCAGCAAGTTTGTTTGAAGCTACATGAGTTGGGATTTTTTCACTTTTTGAAATAGCTAATATTGTTTTAATTGTGTCGTAAATTTGGCCTGCCTGCTGCATCGCTCGCTCGGAATGGTATCCCTCGAGTTCATTAGCGACGTTAATTAAACCGCCGGCATTGATAGCATAATCGGGAGCGTAAATAATTCCTTTATCCATCAAAATTTTTCCGTGCTTGTTCTCATCTGCAAGTTGATTATTGGCTCCGCCGGCAATTATCTTAAATTTCAATCTATTAATTGTGTCGTCATTAATTATTGCACCGAGGGCACAGGGGCAAAAAACGTCGGCATCAACATCGTAAATTTTATCCGGGTGAACGTATTCGGCTTTTGTATCTGCAATAATTGATTTCGCTTTATCTTCATAAATGTCGGTAACAAATATTTTCGCACCGTCTTTTGCAAGATGATCGCAAACATATTTTGCAACGTGACCGGCGCCTTGAACTGCAACTCTTTTACCCGCTAATGAATCGCTGCCGGTTAATTCTTTCATAGCAGCTTTCATCCCAACGTAAACGCCATACGCTGTAAACGGAGACGGGTCACCGCTTCCCCCCAAAGCTTTATCAATTCCGGTTACGTACTTTGTTTCCATACGAACGTATTCCATATCTTCAACCGAAGTACCAACATCTTCAGCGGTGATGTAACGTCCTGCAAGTCCATCAACGAATCTGCCAAAAGCTCTATACATCAATTCAGTTTTGTCTTTATGAGGGTCGCCGATGATAACAGCTTTACCGCCGCCTAAATTTAAACCCGCAACTGCTGCTTTGTAAGTCATTCCGCGTGAAAGTCGCAGAACATCATTTAATGCGTCTGCTTCCGAGGCATACATCCACATACGGGTTCCGCCTAAAGCCGGTCCGAGTGTAGTATCGTGAATTCCGATAATTGCTCTAAGGTTTGCATCTTTACTTGAACAGAATACAACCTGTTCGTGATCAAATTTTCTAATTTCTTCAAATAACATACAATTAATCTCCTTGTTTAATTTATTTTATTTTTTAAATCCGGTATTAATGTTACACGTGGCGAAGTTGTTACCGGATGAGTATCAATTATTACATCTGTGCGAAATACTTCTTCTATATTTTTTTTGTTCACAACTGAAGCAGTTTTACCCACAGCGTGAACTTTACCAAAATTCAGTATCAAAATTTCATCACTAAACATCGAAGCGATATTTAAATCGTGAAATACAGCTACCACCGATATACCATCGTTAGTTACTAATTTTTTTATGAGGGTTAGAATTTCGATTTGATGTTGCAAGTCGAGATGGGTATTCGGCTCATCAAGCAATAAGATTGGCGCTTGTTGAGCGAGAGCGCGAGCTAAAAAAACGCGTTGGATTTCGCCGCCCGATAATTCGTTAATATACCGCGATGATAGATGTAGAATATCGGTCTTTTCCATCGCATCTTGGGCAACATTTTTATCTTCAATGTTCTCAAAGCCGAAACCATGAAGGTGAGGTGAACGTCCCATCAAAACAATTTCATAAACTGTAAATGGAAAAGCAAGCGGTTGAGTTTGAGGAACAAAAGCAATTTTTTTTGCTAAATCTTTTCGTTGTATTGTTGAATAATCTTTTTCAAAAATTTTTACTTTCCCGCTATCTGGTAATAAAATTTTGCTGATGATTTTTAACAGTGTCGATTTCCCTGAACCGTTGGGCCCAACTATGCTTAAAAATGTTCCTGAAGTTAATGAGAAGAGTATAGTATCTAACGAAAAATGAGCACTCAACTTTTTATCTCTGTGTGCTGGGTAAGTAAAAATTATATTTTCAACATTTATACTGTACATTATTCAGGGGAAGATAAAAATTCCTGGCACTTGATTACATCTTCGCTGCTGCCAATGAAAATTGGAGTTTGTTGATGCAGTGAATTTGGAGTAACTTCTAAAATTCTTTGTTTTCCGTTGATTGCTTTTCCGCCGGCTTGTTCTACTATGAAAGCCATAGGATTACATTCATACATCAATCGTAATTTTCCATCAGGGTTCTTCTTGTCGCCTGGATATAAAAAAATACCACCGTATAAAAGAGTGCGGTGAACATCGCCGACCATTGTTCCAATGTATCGCAGCGAATAGGGCCTTCCCGATGGGTTATCAATTTCTTTTAAATATTTAATGTATCTCTGCATCGAAGGATACCAATAATTGTAATTGCCTTCGTTTATGCTGTACATTTTTCCTTTCGAAGGAATTCTAATATTTTCATTCGACAATAAAAATTCACCAACCGACGGATCGAGTGTGAATCCATGAACTCCATTTCCTGTAGTATATATGAACATCGTGCTGGTTCCGTAAATTATATAACCGGCAGCAACCTGATTGTAACCGGTTTGCAGACAGTCTTCCAAAGTTCCAACCCCCGAAGGAGAAACACGTTTATAAATGCTAAATATTGTTCCAATTGTAATATTCGCATCTATATTCGATGAGCCGTCTAATGGATCAAACAACAAAACATATTTTCCACTGTCATACTTTTTGGGTATTTCAATTAAGCCGTTGCTCTCTTCCGAAGCCATAGCGCAGATGTTTCCGCTGTAAAACATTGTTTTGTAAATAGTTTCGTCGGCAAACAAATCCAACTTTTTCAAAATATCTCCCGAAACGTTCACTTGGTCCGTCGTTCCGAGAATGTTTACCAATCCGGCTTTACTTACCTCGCGCCAAACTAATTTTGCAGCAAGTGTTAGTGCGAATAACATATTTGAAAATTCACCCGATGCTGAAGGAAAATTTTCCTCCTGCTCCCGAATAAACCGCTCTAGAGTCATGATTTTTGGATTTGAAACCATATACGAATTTAATTTAAAAAATTGAATAAAGTGGGATTATTTGATTGTAATTTAGGAAACATTTCTATAATAAGCAATTAATTTTTGCCTTTTCTAACTTTTATCAATATATTGCAACAGAAAAATTTTGAAGTAATATTTCAATTTAAAAATATAGGTGTTTCAAATGAAAATAGCTGTTTGTGTTAATCACGTTCCTGATACTGAAGCAAAAATTAGAATAAGTTCCGACGGCAAAACAATCGATAAGACGGGTATAAATTTTATTTTAAATCCGTACGACGAAATTGCTGTTGAACAGGGCTTACAATTAAAAGAAAAATTTGGCGGTGAAGTAGTTGTAGTTTCACTCGGCGGCGACTCGAACAAAGAGACATTGCGAAAAGCCCTTGCGATGGGTGCCGATAAAGCTGTCTTGCTGAAAGACGATTCGATACGAGATTCGTTTGCTGTTGCTGCCGCCCTCGCCGATGCATTAAAGGAAATCAATCCCGATGTGATATTGTTAGGTAAGCAGTCGATCGATTATGATAACTCGCAAATGGTTGGGCTGATTGGTGAGCTCCTTAATTTACCTTCAGTGTCGGTTGTTGTGAAATTGGAAATCCAAGACAATAAAATTATCTGTGAACGGGAAATCGAGGGTGGACACGAAAAAGTTGAAAGCCAACTGCCAATTGTGTTAAGTGTTCAGAAGGGATTGTGCGAACCTCGCTATCCTTCGCTCAAAGGAATAATGTCAGCAAAATCGAAACCGATTGAAGAAAAACAAATATCTGCTGTTAATTCTAAAGTAGAAACAATTTCGTTGCGTATGCCAGCATTAAAAGCGGCAGGTAAAATTGTCGGAACTGATTCTACAGCAGTAAAAGAATTAGTTCGTTTGTTACACGAAGAAGCAAAAGTAATTTGATGATAAAATTAGAAAATTAATAAACCGGAAGAAGCATGAAAATATTTGCAATAGCAGAACAACGCGAAGGTAAATTCAAGAATACAGCATTTGAAATAACAAAAGCTGCAAAAGAAATAGCCGACAAACTTAATTGCGAGATGGTCTCGCTTGTAATAGGCAGTGGTGTAGACTCAATTGCACCAGAATTAGGCGGCTTCGGTGCAACCCGTGTAATTGTTGTGGATGACCCCCAACTTAATTACTATTCAACAACTGCTTATACTAAAATTATTTCAGAGATAGCCAAGAAAGAGTCGGCGAATATACTTTTATTACCGGCATCGCAAATAGGAAAAGATTTAGCTCCTCGTTTGGCAGTAAAACTTGATGCAGGATTGGTTTCTGACTGTACAGCATTAAAAATTGATGACGGAAACATTATTGCAACCCGTCCGATTTTTGCCGGTAAAATAATCAGCGATGTAAAAATCGTTGCCGATGTCCAAATATTCACACTCCGTCCAAATGTGTTTACGGCAGGTTCAAGCAACGGCGCTCCCGCCACAGTTGAAAAAGCAGTTGTCGAGTTGACGCAAGCTGACTTCGCTGCCAAAGCAGTCGAAACCAAAGTTGCAGTTGGCAGGCCCGATGTTACCGAAGCGAGCATTATAGTATCTGGAGGCAGAGGTATGAAAGGACCTGAAAACTTTAAATTGATAGAAGATTTAGCTGATGTGCTCGGAGCTGGTGTAGGAACTTCGCGTGCGGCTGTAGATGCCGGCTGGCGACCTCACGATGAACAAGTGGGGCAGACGGGTAAAACTGTTGCTCCTAATCTTTATTTTGCATGCGGAATTTCGGGAGCCATTCAACATTTGGCTGGTATGTCGTCATCGAAATGTATCGTGGCTATAAATAAAGATAAAGACGCTCCGATATTTCAAATTGCTGATTACGGAATTGTTGGCGATGTGATTGAAGTTTTACCAGTACTGACTCATGAAATTAAGACGCTTTTAGGAAAATAATGGAATTAGAAAAGGTACAAGTAGATATCGTAGGACTTACAACGAGTCCGGCGAGCGGCGGTGCATACGCCTTACTGTTAAAAGAAGTAGATGGAAACCGTCAGCTACCAATAATTATTGGTGCATTCGAAGCTCAATCGATTGCTTTAGAAATGGAAGGAATTAAACCGCCACGTCCTCTAACACACGACTTAATTAAAAATATAATTGATACGATGGGATTCGAAGTACTTGATGTTACTATCAGCGACCTTCGAGAGGGAACATTTTATGCGAACATTGCTTTAGATAAGGAAATGATAGATTCACGTCCGAGCGATGCCATAGCTTTAGCCGTGCGGTGCGGAATTCCAATTTATGTAAATGAAAAGGTAATGCGTGAAGCTTCGTTCTATTCCGAAACCGAAGATGCAGAAAAACGGCAAGCTTCTCCGGTTAAAATTCCCACCGACAAACTCGGTAGATTAGATATGTTGCGGAGTCAATTGAAGGATGCTGTTGAGCAGGAAGATTATGAAACAGCCGCCCAACTGAGAGACGCGATTCGTAAACTTGAATTATCTGAATAAATTAATATCAACTTAATGAGGTAAAATATGAATAAGATTGTTCTTTTTTTAGTGATAATATTTTTATCATTCACAACTTTAACCTTGACGCAAGATGTTTCTAACGAAACTAAAGCGTCTCAATTAATTCTCGAGGGAGATAATTTTGCTGAAGTTACATTCGAAAATCAAAAAGCTCTTTCAAAATATTCAGAAGCTTCGGCATTATCAAATAAGAATTATGAAATTTACTGGAAGATTAGCCGATGTTATGTTGATATCGGTGAACACTATCCGGCAAATACCGATGCTGAAAAAGCAAAACAGGAACAGACTTACAAAACTGCCTACGCTTATGCCGACAGTGCTGTAAAAATAAATCCTACCGGTTCAATGGGATATGCGCGGCGTGCTATCGCAAACGGACGCATTGCATTGTTTAAGGGAATCTGGGAGAACATCGGACTTGTAAAACAGACCAAAGCTGATTTAGATAAAGCGATAGAATTAGATAACAAAAATGCCACTGCTTATTATGTTCTAGGACGCACAAACACGAAGGTAAGCGAGAAGAGTAAAATAATTCGTTGGCCCCTCGGCTTGGGATGGGCAAACTTAGATGATGCTGTGAAAAATTATGAAAAGGCAATTTCGTTGCGTCCCGATTTTATTATGTACCGGTTAGATGCCGCCCGTGCTTACGTTGAGTTAAAACAGTATGCAAAAGCTAAAGAGCATTTGAACATTATACCAACTTTAAAAACTCAAGATGAAGACGACGATAAGTTTCGTAAAGAAACGAAGGAATTGTTGGATACAATTGTAAATAAATAGCTACTGCTATTTCGCATATAGTCTAAATAAAAATCAAAGCCAGGCTTTAGTTGTGAGTCGGGCTTTGTTTATTTTGTAGTCATTAACTTCTTCATTTCGCGAACCGCATTATCCAAACCCACAAACATCGACCGGACAATAATTGCATAACCTATACTAACTTCATCAATCTCTTTTATTTTTGTAATCGGTTTGATGTTTTCGTAATCCAATCCGTGTCCAGCATTAACTCCTAAACCTAATTGTTTTGCATACAATGCGGTGGTTTTTATTTTATTTAAATGCATTTCAATTTGTCTTTTCGTTTTGGCTTCAGCGTATTCACCTGTGTGAATCTCAATCATATCTGCACCGATTGCTTTCGAAGCTTCCAATTGTTCACCTACCGGATCAATAAATAAGCTAACTTTTATTCCGCTGTCGTGTAGCTGTTGAATTGATCTCTTGAGGGAAGTTTTGTATTTAACAACATCAAGCCCGCCTTCAGTTGTCAACTCTCTACGCCGTTCGGGAACCAACGTGCATAAATCCGGTTTAACTCGTTTTGCAATTTTTACGATTTCCTGTGTGGCAGCCATTTCTAAATCTAATTTTGTAGTTATCGATTTTCGTAATCTATAAACATCATCATCCTTGATATGTCTGCGATCTTCACGTAGGTGGCAGACAATACATTCAGCTCCTGCCTTTTCGGCAAACAAAGCCGCTTGGACGGGGTCAGGTTCTTTCCCTCCTCGTGCATTTCTTAATGTTGCAATATGATCGATGTTTATAGCTAATCTCATTGTAATCGTTTTCTAATTATGTATTGAAATTGGTCTGGTTGTTTACGGACAATTTTTAAACCGTCCGGAATAGAAATTTCCGGTTGAACATATCCTGTTGAATCAGCTGATAAATATTGATAATCAATATATGCTTTTAAATTCTCGGAAGAAAAATCTGAAAGCATATCTATGCTGCCGCGAATTATTACATCTAATTTTGGAGGTATTAAAATAACTTCGCGATTAGGAGGTAATAATCTGATTTCAATGTTGATTCCGGGGAAGGTTTTTTCTGCAAACGGCTGTACGTTTATACTGTAATTAATTTCGCTCTGTCCGAGGCTGAGTATATACAGCAGCGGTTCGGTTAGCTTAAGTGTTGTGTTCAACGGTTTGCTGATTTCTACAAATTTTTTCTTTTCTGTGTTCCATCCGTTCAAAGTATCGAGTATGCTCTTAGCCCCTCTGATAAGCACGCTGTCGGGCAGAATACTCGCCACGCCGATTGGTCCGTAGCCGTCGCTGAATTCCACATCCACATCAGTAATAACTTTTACTTTCTTTTCTGAAGATATATCAATTTCAAGTGCAATCGAGTCGGGGGAGGAGTCCATAAGAGTTAATTCAGGTGGCAGTAAGAAATAATCGGAAATAAAATGATCTGTATGAATGATGGAGCTCTTTAAAAAATAGGAAGCATCTATAAGAAATTTTTTTTCGCTGGTAATTGTATATTTCAAAAGATGCCAACCGGTGCCCTTCAATTTCATTGTTACTGATTTTGGTAAAGTCTTTTTTAAAGCAGATTGAACGGGTAAATTTTTAAGTTGGACAGGTAGTGATACTGAAGTTGTGTATTCGTAAGTCATGCTTACCGAAGCCCACAATAATGTTGCAAATAAAATTGTAGTAAGTATTATATGCCAGTGTTTCGATCTCATTTGTTACTAAATAAAAAAACTCCATCTTTCATTTGGAATGAAGAACGTAAAACGTTCTGAAAGATGGAGTTCTTGAATAAAATTTTGTTACTTGGGAAATTTAGCATTCATTAGTTCAGTAATCAGCTTTTCTTTATTAGCCATCGAAATTTGCCTGCCGAATATTGCTAAACCCTCGAAACCTCTCGCGTATTTCCGGAGCTGATGTACGCTCAACGATTCAAGCTGTTGCAGATATTCCTGTTCAGTTGAGGATTCCGGTAAAATTTTTTCTTCAAATGTTACGGCTTCTTCTTTAATTTCTTTAGCCGGAGCTTTCGCCTCTCGTAGTTTCGTTTTCTTTTCACGGATTGGCTTGGTTTTTTCAGCAATTACTTTTGGTATGAACGGTGGTATTGGCGGCATCTCTAACTTTGTAAATATCAAATTTTTGAGTTCACCGATCGGACGTGGAATAACGTGAGTCGAAATGAGTTCTCCGACTCGCGCTGCTGCTGCTGCACCGGCGTCAACCGCCGCCCGGACTGCAGCGACATCACCGATTACCTTAATCGTTACAAAACCACCCCGAATTTTTTCGCTACCAACAAGCTTCACATCGGCTGCTTTAGTAGCAGCATCGGCGGCTTCAATCGATCCAATCAAACCTCGAGTCTCAATTAAACCGAGTGCAAAATCTAACATTTCCATTTTTAACCTTACGGTTTATTTTCCTTCGGGACGTTTGGGAAGAATTAATTCAACATCAATGTGCGGACGTGGGATTACGTGTACCGATACCAATTCGCCAACTCTTTGAGCCGCTGCAGCACCTGCATCGGTTGCAGCTTTTACTGCTCCGACATCGCCACGAACCATTACGGTAACATATCCGCCTCCGATAACTTCTTTACCAATCAAAGTTACTTTTGCGGCTTTTACCATAGCATCGGCTGCTTCAATTGAGCCAACCAATCCTTTTGTTTCTACCATTCCTAATGCGTCTAAAGAAATATCTGCCATAATTAAATCCTGTTAATGTTTAAAATATAGTTTTATTAAGAAAAAAAATCATAACGAATATAAGTAATTGGGAGCATAATGTCAAATACTTACTTTTTTCGCTCCTTTTTTGAAAATAATCCAATTAAAATTAATAAAATCGAAACTCCCCAACCTACGTGCGAAATTATGAAACCTGTTTTGTAAATACCGGGATCAAAAATAAATTCAATTTTGTGCTCGCCGGCAGGAACAACTACCGACCTTAAAACGTAGTTGGTTTTATAGATTTCGGTTTCTTTACCATCGATGTATGCTTTCCAACCAGCAGGATAATAAACTTCGCTCAAAAAAAGTAACGAAGTGTTGTTGCAATAAGTTGAAAGCTCAATCAAGTTTGTCTTGTAGTTTAGTGTATTAATATGTACAGAATCGGATTTAACCGGTAGTGATGATGGCTGTTTTTCGAGAACGGCTTTTATTCGGCTGTCGAATTCAGACGAATTCAATATCTTGAAAACCTCAGTTTTGTTTTTAGCAACAATGGCTTCGTTCACGAAAAATGCTCTCGGTTGATAAGCGGGATTTAAGTAAGTTGCGGTTTGTTTATTTTGATCATAGGCAGCGATCGTAAATTTGTCTTCCGGCAACCTTCCTTGGAATATTAAATATTTTGTGTTCAGCATATTTACGATGTTCATATTTATTGGGAATGTTGGGTCGGCGCCATTGTATAAACAAGAATCAATCATCTCCTGATAAATTTTAATTTTTGCAGGACTGTATCCGCCGATGGATTCGATTGTATGATACATCCATGTATTATCCATGAATAATTGTCCGAGTGGGAATATCCTGAATTGCGATTTGTCTTGTTTTAAGAATTGAACTGCTTGATCAGGTGCAAAATGTTGTTCGGCAGCGGATTTTGGTTTTGGGTCAACATATTTCGTATCAATTATGAATAAGTCGATTATCAATATCAGAATCAACGCTAATCCCATAATAGTCGATTTGATTTTGTTGTTGAGGTATAAGACGATTAATCCAAGCGAAACTAATGCGATGATTGCAAATTTTATATAATCTTTCCACAACATATCAAAGCGAATTTCTTTTAACTGCTGTAATACCTGAGGTGCTTGTGCAGCATATTGTTGTTGAAGTTGTTGCATGTCGCCATCCTTAACAAACATAGATCCGGAGAGTGTTGTGTAAATAGTAGATTTTCCGATAAAGCCGATTACTAAAATGGTTGCGATAATTCCCATTGTGACGTAAAGCCCTTTTCGCATTTTGGCTGTATCAAACTTCGCCGGAAGTTCGATAAAGAAAGTTAATCCGTACGCAGCTAACATTCCGAATACAAGCGGGAGTAAATGGAGTATCATTGTGGGGGCGCGGAATTTATTGAAGAATGGCAGGTAGTTAAAGAGCAAATCGTAAAATGGAAAATGTTTCCCAAATGAAATTAAAAATAATAGAACTGCAAAGAGTGCGAAGAATATTGTTCCTTTATTCCTCTTATAAATCAGAGCAATTATACTGAGGATGATAGGAACCACACCAAAATAAACTGTGCTGTTTGTAAAAGGCATCCATCCCCAGTAATAAGGTGATGAGAAGCCGAAGAAAGACGGGATTAACAAGTTGATTATTTCGAAAGGATGGAACGACCAATTAGTAGCATAGTCGTAGTTGAGTCCGCCTGGAGTTCCTGCCTCGCCTCCTCCACGAATGGAGTATTGCGAATATTCATACGTCGATAAATATACGTAGGAAGCAATAGCAAAACCGAGAATCAGAGTTATAAAAAAGAAAACAGTAGTTTTGCCCATCATTAATTTTTGTGTTTTGAAATTAAAAATGAATTCATATACAAAGAATAATCCGATGAGCATAAATCCATAGTAAACCATCTGAACGTGGTTTGTTAAAAGAGATGTGCCAATAGCAACTGATAACAAACCGAGTGAAAGCAAATTACGTTTTTCGAATAAATGATAAGTTAACAAAAGCATTAGCGGTATATAACTGAGCGCCATCATTTTTGAGCCGTGCCCTTCGCCCGCAAGTCCGACCGCATAAGGCGAAAGCATAAAAACAATTGCAGCGAGTAGCGAAGGGATGTGAGAAAAATGCCAAGTTCTTGCAAGCAGGAACATAAGAATTCCAGCAAGAAAATAATGAAGCACAAACCAACTCATATCCCCATTCAGGAATAATAGTTTTCCGATGAAATGAACCACTGATTGGAGGTAACTCACATTATAAGGAATTGACGCCAATGGCCCCAACCCCGGCATTCCGCTGAAGATGTAAGGAAACCAAAGTGGTTTTTGTCCCTCTGTCTGTTCAAGATGTTCACCGGCTTTTGCCCATGCTTGTGCAGCAGCCGTGTCTCCCGATTCGGAGAAAATCATGTTTTTGAAAATAATTTGATTGAATAGCATCAGAATCAGGATGAAAATTACACTTACAGAAATCAAGTCCTTTTTCAAATCTGATAGATTATCGAACCAGTTTTTGGTTAGTTGTTTTTGAGTAGTGGGTTGTATGTTTCTTTTAGCTTTAGCCATAATAATATTTTGTTTTTGATTGATAAAAAGTCAATTTAGGGCTTAAAAATATAAGCAAATATGCTATAAAGTCCAATAATTAAACGATTTTTTTGGAAAATTGTTGTTGACTCTCAAAATAACTTTGAGTATATTAAAACAGGTTCTAGGTGATTTACCGAAAATAAATAATTTTATATAAATCATATAATAACCAATTACAAAGGAGGCGTTATGCAAAACCGCAGCTTCAAACTTACCTCATTTTTAGCACTATTAATTTTCATAAGCAATTCGATTTTTGCACAAGTTAATTGGGAGAAATATTCAGGAAATCCGGTGATTCCATCATCTGGGTATGATTATTATTACACTCTTGCACCCTCAATAATTTTTGATGATTCAACGAATACTTTTCATTGCTGGTTTACATCCAGAATCCTTGGGGCAGGTTTACGGATTTCATATGCATACTCCTCTGATGGTGTCAATTGGACAAAATATACCGGTAATCCGGTGTTATCGCCGACACAGGGGACTTTTGATGAAAGTGAAATTAAGGGATGTAGCGTTATCAAAGACAATGTGGGTTATAAAATGTACTATACTGGTTACAAATCTAGTGTTAAGTTAAGTATGAAATGACGTAAATATTTATTATCTTTGCCATAA
>JASEGV010000056.1 GCA_030017895.1 Bacteroidota bacterium
CTTAAATATACAAAAAAAAGTATTCAATAAGTCAATTTTTGGAACCGCCCTTAAATAAGGCGCACAATCCATATTGTGCTTATTCTACAATTTACACCTGCCCATTGCCTCGCGAAGAAGATTTTTTGAAGTTTGAAGTTCGTGCCGGCGAAATGAATTATCACCAATAAAATTATTATGCACATACGAAAGCTATACAGAACAATCGAAAATCTCGCTTCCCAATCATCTTCTAATACAGAAGAATTGCTCACATCTATAATTCATGCGATAATCCATTCAGAAGATATTAAAATAAAAGGTGGCCGGTTATGGAAGTTCAACACAAAAACGAATTCATACACTTTAAAGTATCAGGAAGGCGACATCTCGAAAATTAAACCTGCTTATCAACTCAAGCTCAAAGATTATCCGCTTTTCCTGGAGTTACCAAAATTAAGAACATTTTTAGCTACAGAAACAGACCATTATTTAAGGAAAAAAGGAATTTTTCAATACTCGGCTACCGGTGTTGGTGAAAAAATAAAACATCAAGGCAAAACGCTCTACAAATATATACTTGCATTTAATACCGACAATGCCGACAAAAGTTTTGTAGATACACTCAATATTATAAGCGTTTCGCTCACTAACGTCATCAGGAGCAAGCAGATCGAACAAAAAGCAAAACAATTAGAAAAAGATTTGGACAAGGCGAGCGAAATTCAAAAAAGTATTTTGCCCGCGCATGAAGTAAAATTCCACTTTTATGATATTTATGGTGTATCATTGCCTGATCAGGTAGTAGGTGGCGACTTCTTTGATTATCTTGAATCGGAAGATTCTGAAGATAGACTCGGCGTTGTAATCGCAGACGCCGCAAGTAAGGGTCTCTCCGCCGCTGCCCAAGCTTTATATGTATCGGGGGCGCTCCACATGGGGTTTGGATTCAACACAAAAATGAGTACGCTAATCAGCAAAATCAATAATCTCTTGAACCACGTGTTTAAAGAATCAAATTTTGTTACTCTCTTTTATTGCGAGTTGAGCAACGATAAAAATGGTTTATGTATTTTTACCAATGCAGGGCACAATAACCCAATTTTGTACCGGCAGGAAACTAATACGTTCGAAACACTTGAAACTACCGGACAGATATTAGGACCCTTTCCGGATGAAAAATATAAAACAGAAAGCACCTTGATAAATCCGGGCAACGTGCTTTTGCTATATACAGATGGCGTTACAGAAGCGAGAAACGAATTCGGTGCGATGTTCGGTGAAGACCCTCTAAAAGAAATAATACGAAATAATCATTCACTGTCGCCAAAGGAAATATCACAAATAATATTGGATCGATTATTTTTATTTGAAAAACCTAATCCACATTCAGATGATAAAACCTTAGTAATTATTAAACGTAAAAATTAAAAAGAATAGACACAAATGGAAACTAAAAAAATAATCGCGACAATCAAGTCTGTCTCAAGCAATCATGTAATTGCAATTATTGATGGTGATCTCAATGTTAAAGCAATCGAATCCGATTCTCCTTTCAGAATAGGGCAATTAGGATCTTATGTTTTTATCCCTTGCGGCGATTCTCAAATAATCGGACTTATAACAGATAACCGGAAAGTTTCTTCTAGTCAAGGATTGATTTCTGAAGCTATAGAAAAAACTGAAATTGTCATTCAACTTATAGGTACACTGGTTAATAGTAAATTTGAAAAAGGTGTAAACAGATTTCCGGTTGTGAACGACAAGATTCATTACACAAATAGAGAAGATTTACAAATAATCTTTTCATCATATCGTGAGCAGCAATTTTCGATTGGTGATATATCCCTATTAAAGGGCGAACGTCTTTTTATGGATGCCGACAAATTTTTTGCCAAACACATTGCTGTGCTTGGCTCAACGGGTTCAGGTAAATCGTTTACCGTATCTTCAATCATACAAAAAGTAGATAAATTAGAAAACACTCACGTCATAATACTCGATTTACACGGTGAGTATGGAGCAGCATTTAAAGAGACTGGAAATATTATTAAGTTAGCTGAATTAGAACTTCCTTACTGGCTCATGAATTTTGAAGAAATACAGGAAACTTTTATAGATGAGAATGAGCAGCACGTGAACAATCAAATGATGATTTTAAGAGAATCCATTGTCGATTCCAAGAAAGCGAAAAATTCTGCATTAAAAGAAACTTTAACAGTTGATACACCTTTGTACTTCGACTTTATGGATGTACGCGTAAGAATGCAATCGTTGGACGGCGAAAGATTATTAGGCGGTAAGGAAGGACCGTTTTATGGCCAATTTACCAGATTCTTAGTGCGTTTGGACAGTAAATTAAACGACAAAAGGTATGAATTTTTATTTAAACCGAAAGCATTTCGTTCATCCGATACTTTGGCTCCATTGATGTCGAAAATACTTGGTTTCGAGAACGACAAGCGTGTTACGGTGATAGACATGAGTGCAGTTCCTTTTGATGTAGCTAATGTTTTGGTTTCGCTGCTTGGAAGAGTAATTTTCGATTTTAATATTTGGAACAAAGACCGCAGGAATTTACCGATTATGATCGTATTCGAGGAAGCACATGCATATCTTTCTGCTGCACTCGGATCGCGCGGTAGGTCAGCCAGAAAAACAGTTGAACGCATCGCAAAAGAAGGACGCAAATATGGTGTTAGCTGTATGATTGTAAGCCAGAGACCTGCTGAAATTTCCGAGACCGTTCTTGCTCAGTGCAACAACTTCGTTACATTGCGATTGATTAATCCTCACGACCAAAACTATATCAGAAAACTTGTCCCTGAGGCGATGGAAAATTTTATCGACGTCCTCCCTACTCTCCGACAAGGTGAAGCTTTCATACTTGGTGATGCGGTTGCGATTCCTGTTCGTGTAATGATCGACAAACCAAACCCGGAACCTGCAGGTGCTGATATTAAGTTTTTTCAGAAATGGCAGAAACGTGAAGGCACAATCGACACTAAAGATGTAATTGACAGATGGTGGAAACAGATTAGGTCGTAAAGAACGTTCACTCTCGGAAAACGTGCGACTTACTTCCTAAATAATTTCTGCAGGGGTTTTTCTTCCAAAATCCGTCTTGTCGAAATCTTTATCAAAGCTAACTACAGTTAAATTAAATTTTTTGGCTAAATAATATTGGTATGAATCGTCAAAATCTAAATTGAACTGCACAGACGCTTGTACTAAATTTTTTATCTCTTCCATATTCAACGATATGACTATTATCCCTGTACCAATAATCATATCGTAATAGAATTGTTCGAATACGTTATGTTGGTTTCTCTGGAACAGTAACAACCCAATCGAGTGTAATGAAAAATCAGTAATGAATAATTGATTTCCTTGAACGTTTGTTAAAAATGATTTCGCTTCTTCCGACTTTTCTTGAGCAAGAATTACCTCAAGTATAACATTCGTATCAACTAGAAATTTCATTTCTCTTTTATCCTTAACTTATATATTTCATGTTGAAGTTCTACGGATGTGTATTGTGCGCGTAAGTCGCTGAGCGCTCCCTCCCAAAGGAATTCCGGTTTCTTCTTTGTTTTATTTTGATATTTATTTAAAAGAAACCTTATAAAATCCAAGGCTTCGTCCTGTAAATCAGGTGGCAATTCGTGTATTAATTGTTCTATGTTATTCATAATGTTCCCAATATTTTTACAGTTAAATATATGATAATTAACGCATCCTTGCAAATTTTCCGTCCGTTTAGAAAATTGTACGTCGTAAAACTTGATACCCTCCCAAAACGTGCGACTTACTTCCTAATTAAAACTGTATTTGAAAGTGAGTCGTATGTTTTGTTTTCACCTTCGGGAGTTTAGCACAGTCATCTGCCTCTGAGAATTTTCCATTTCTCAACAACTTCATTATTTGAAACTACTTTATATTCATCAAACATCGCTGCGGTAAGACAGGAGTGGTTTTCTAAAATCCGAACTTTTGAACTTACTCTATATTTTTCTTTAATCGCGATAATTCGATCAGCAACTACTTTCCCATGTTCTTGAGTTAGTGATTTTATCTTTAGTTGTTCGTTAATAATTTTTGCTTTATAATCCTCGAAGATTATTCCGTAACTGTAATCATTTTGTAAATGAATCGGACCTGCATCTTTCGATAAAGCTAAAGCCCCTGAGTCAATTATAAAATAATCCGCTTCGGGTTGGTGCGAAATTACAGATGATAACACTGTCAGCGCACAATTATCTAGTTTGCAATTCCCTAAAAGGAGTTGTGTGTAATCGTAAAAAACATAATTGCCGGGACGGATTTCAGTTACACCATCAAAATTTTCAGAAACAGAAATAGTCGGTGTTGAACCGATACTTACTGCTGGTATTTCGATACTCTTCTTTTTCATTCTTTCAACGAATTCTACCATTACCAGTCGTTCCTGTTCAGCAATATTTTTAATTTCATCTCTCGTTTTTGCCAGATATGAATGACCTGCATGTGTGAGTATCCCGTCGAAAATAAGATATTTAGATTCAACCAAAATTGTTGCTAATTCTTCAGCAGAATTTAATTTAGGATTTACGCCCGACCGGTGTTGACCGCAATCTATTTCAAGCCAGACATGAATTTCTTTGCCGCGCTTCAGACATTTGGTTTCTAAATCTTCAAACGCTTCCAAACTATCAATTAATACTCGAAAAGTAATTTTTTCGGAAAGATTCAGAGCATCATCAATGTAAGCGGGAATAATCGGAAAAGCCCACAAAATATCGTTAAAACCTGCATCAGCAAATATTACCGCTTCATAAAATGTGGAAACAGTGATTCCTTTTGCGCCTAACTTAACCTGGTCTTTTGCTATCTCAATACATTTGTGAGTTTTGATATGCGGGCGTAATCCAACTCCAAAACGATCCGCTCTGTTTTGCATCGCAATCAAGTTTTGTTGAAGTATATTTTTGTCGAGTAAGAGAGCAGGAGTTTTAATTTTATCTAATGTCATTTGAAAATTACTTTCACTTAATATCAACAACTAAATCATCATCCTTCACTTCCCAAACTCCTTTCGTAATTATTTCTTTTTCATTCAGAATGACATAAGAAGCATCGTATGGCATCAGGTGTGGCGAAGCTGCATCGGTTAACGGAACTATCCAGCACATTAATCCTGAACTTAAATACGGATTATCGATGGTCTGTATTATCGCTAAACTATCGGAATATGTTTTGTTCTCAATCGTGATTGAATTTTTATTAGGTTGTTTTGGAAATTTGGGTGCAATTTTATCGGCAACAATGTTTTCAGTAATGTTTCCGTAAACAAAAACTCGCTCGTTTTGCAAATCGCCGAGTGTTGCCGAAGTATCTTGAATAATTTTCAGATACCAACCTGCCTTATCCATTTCGGCGGAATCCCGTTTGGCTAACTCCAGTAACTTAGTATATCTTGGATTCCCGGCAGCAGTACCGACCATCATCACACCGTCAGCAGGGTCACGCAAATCGCTCAATTTGACTGGAAGTTTTTGGTGTTTTAATATATTGCCATCAGGGTCTAATATCATACTCGTCGGTTTTAATTGAGAAGTAAAGTTGAATGTGATCTCATTCCGGTAAACATTCAACGAATCGAATCCTAACCAGAATGTTTTTTTAAGAACACCTTCCTCAGTTATTAAACCAACCTCAACGGGAGTTGTGAACCGTTTTTCGTAAGCGACTAAACGGACTCTACCTTCAGTGAACCAATGTTCACCACGTTCCGATGTTTTAACTGCATAGATTTTTATTTTTGGAATTCCTGTTTGCTCGCTCCATTGTTTAAAAAACCAATCCAAGTTTGTGTGCGAAATATTTTCAGCAATCTTTTGAAAATCTTCTGAATTTGAAATCTGCAAAGCTCTCTTTGTGGCGAATTCTCTTAAAACCAATTTGTAAATTGAATCGCCGACTATAAGCCGTAGCATATTGTGAACATAAGCAGCTTTTAAATAATGAGTTGGCATCGAACGCAAATCGGCTTTACGGCGCAAAGGTAAATCTTTTCCCTTCGCTGAACGCGAGAGGAGTGATCGCAAAAGGGGAGAATTTTTTAGAGAATCGCGTGCTAATTTTTCGGAACTCCATTCACTAAATAAGATAGAAGAATATTCGCACAAACCTTCGGAAAGCAGGGCGTTGTCGGCTTCGTTTAAAAATACAGTCAGCGGCCACCATTGATGTGCTACTTCGTGTGGTAATATTGTATTCACGTTATTAAAAGAATCACCTGTTTGAAATGCTTGCTTCTTAACCAAAATTACTGAAGGAAACGCAGCAGCGAGTACCGCCCTCCCTGCTACCCAATCTTCCACTTCAACAATTGCAAGCTTCGAAAATCTATAATGACTAAAATTTTCTGAATAAGTTGAAATTGTTTTTTCGAGTTGAGAGATGATGCGATCACTATACGCGGAATCTTCATGAAACAGGTAAGTTGAGAAAGAGTAACGATTTGATATTTTGGATCGAACTGAAAAATTGCCCCCACAAATCCACCCTAATGTTTGTACAAGTTGATCGCTTTGATAAGTAAATGTAGTAGAATCGTTTTCAGTAGATTGGTTAATCAACTCTCCGATTGCGATAACACTCCACCCGTTGGCCGCTTGAACAGTGAGTCGTATAAATTTATAGGATTTTGTGCCTAACGGAAATATTTCATTCTCGTGGAGAAGAGCGTTAGATTCTGAAAGTTCTGAGAATTCAGTTCTTCGCTGAAATATGCCATTGTAATTCAGTACGATTTCCGCATTCTTTTTAAAAGAAGCGGATATTTTCAGCACTTCCCTTTGTTGTTTATACTTTAGCGGCCGCCCTTCGGAATAAATGGTTTCAATTTTAAGAAGAGGATTTAATATCAGTGATATTTCGGAAAGAATATTCTCTTTAAACCTAAATGAAATAGTGTCGCTAACAGAAATTACCGATTCTTTTGGATACAATTTTATAAAAGCTTTGTGCCCGACAATTTCGTAATTGTCAGGCACTTGAGCATTCATTGAGGAAAATAAAAATACTAAATAGTAAAAATGTTTTACAGCCTTATCAAACATTTTGTTCGTAGGGTGGTTGAATCATAGTTTGTTTTGGTTTAAATATATTGTAACCGATTAACCCGCCGAGTAATCCGAAAATGCTATTTAATATCAGGCTCGAGATAAGACTAAACATCACACTATAAATACTTGTAGTTTCTTGGAACGCCTGTTTGATTGCTTCCAAACTTTCTTCCGGGATTTCGATATCCATGTTTTGAATATTATCCATTACAAATTGACCGACTACATTTCCAAAAGTCATTAAAAAAACAACGTCGAGAACTGTTCCGACAAAAGCGCCAACGATTCCCGCATAAACTCCTACTGTCAAACAATCACCCTTCGAAAATGGTTGTGTATCGGGAGTATAGTTTTGTTTGTAAAAAAATACCGCAAGAACTCCGCCTCCCATTATTCCTGCACAGCAAAGGCAATTAATTAAATTCAAAAACGGAACAGACGATATTATGCCAATAATAATTCCTCCGTAAATAGCAGGAATAAACTTATCAGGTTTTTCGTACATATATTTTTCCTCTCAAATGTTTGTTAAATAGTTCGTTTAATGCTTGTTGGTAAGTTGGATATATAATTAACGTCGATAATATTCCAAAAACGAGTCCGCTGGATGTGCGTGTAAAAAGATTACTCGAATGAATGCCTAAATAATTTAGTGAAATATCTAAAAGCATTGGCAACGATATGGTGAATAAAAACAAAACAGGATATTTAATATTAATATTTTTGAATATTAATGATAAACTTAAAAGACCTACTAAAAAACCAAAATATATTCCCGAACAACGGGCACAAACGGTAAATTTTTGTCCGTCAATATGAAGTGAACGAGAATCGTATTGATGACAAACTTTCCCGAAAAAAGTATATGATGCATTATTATACGTTTGAGAAAAGGGATTAGAATCGCCAACAATCGCAGGTGATATAACAAGTAAACACCAAGCTGATGTGAGTATCAAAATCAGATAATATGGACGGATAAATTTCGGCATTAAATTCATAGCAAAATTAATGTAAAATGATGAGAGAAGCAAATTTGAATTGTGCCGATTTATGAATATATTTCTGCACATCTATGTTTAAAACACTTAATATCGAAAGCAATTATTTAGGCATCGTAGAAGAATTTTCATCCTTCGAAAAATCAAAAGTAGTTATTCTCCCTATTCCTTACGAAGCTACAGTAAGTTACGGTGGCGGCACAGCGAAGGGACCTGATGCGATTTTAGAAGCTTCGCATTATGTTGAATTTTATGATGAGGAAACCGGCAGGCAGGTCTATAAAGAATTAGGAATTGCAACTGTAGAACCAATAAATTTTTTGGATTTGAACGAAGAAGATTCTCTCGGAAAAATTTATCAAGCAAGTAAAAAACTATTACAGCACGATAAATTCGTAATAGCACTCGGAGGCGAACACACAATATCGCAAGCTCTGATTGTTCCGATTGCAGAAAAATATCACAACTTATCAATCCTGCACATAGATGCTCATTCCGATTTAAGACATGCTTATCAAGGGAATAGATTCAGTCACGCTTCTGTTATGGCGAGAGTATGTGAGTATCTAAATCCGAAAAATATTGTTCAAGCTGCGATTCGTGCTCAATGTAAAGAGGAAGCTGATTTCATACAACAAACCGGTATCACGACAATCTATGCTCACGAAATTCGTGGAGGGAAATATAAACGCATGACAAAAGATTGGGACGATTATGCAATCAGCAAATTAACTGACGAGGTTTATGTAACATTCGATGTTGATGGCTTTGATCCTTCGATAATGCCTGCAACGGGAACACCGGAACCCAATGGATTATACTGGGATGAAACAATGCGGCTGTTAAAAAAATTGGGTAAATCAAAAAAGGTTGTCGGATGCGATGTTGTTGAGCTTTCGCCAATGGCTGGACTACATCATCCCGATTTAACAACGGCTAAGTTGGTTTCAAAAATGGTTAATTATTTTTTAACTTAAATCCAATTTGCATTTTTTTTTCCAAATTATTATATTTTCACCGCATTTTTATTAATACTTAACAATCAGGCAAAATATGTCGATAATTGTAAATAATTTATCAAAACATTACGGCGATGTTAAAGCAGTTGATGATATTTCGTTTGAAATTCATCACGGAGAAATTGTCGGCTTCTTAGGTCCAAATGGTGCCGGCAAAACTACAACGATGCGCATACTCACATCCTATTTCGCATCAACTTTCGGAAATGTTTCTATCGAAGGCAAAGATATTCGTCAAGAATCACTTGCAACTCGAAAAATGATCGGCTACCTTCCCGAACACAATCCTCTTTACCCGGATATGAACGTGATTGATTATCTTGAATTTGTTGCAAAACTTCACGGAGTAAATCGTTCTAATATTGCCAAACGCATCCGGGAAATGATTAACGTGTGCGGCATTAACGGTGTAAAGCACATGGATATCGGTCAACTTTCGAAAGGTTACCGGCAACGTGTCGGACTTGCACAAGCTATGATTCACGATCCAAAAATATTGATTATGGACGAACCCACAAGCGGACTCGACCCAAATCAAATAGTAGAAATCAGGAACCTCATCAGGCAAATTGGAAAAGAAAAAACAGTGATATTGTCGACTCACATCCTGCCCGAAGTGCAGGCAACTTGCAACCGTGTTTTAATAATCAGCAAAGGAAAAATTGTTGCCGACGGAACACCCGCTGGACTGCAGAGTGGTTTTCAGGGAAGTGAACGGGTATTTGTTGAGTTGGAAACACCTGATAATTTTACTTTCGAGATGATTCAAATACGCCTCAATACAATTCCGGCTATCAAACAAATAACTCTTCTCGATAACCGCGATGGTCTGATGCGAATCAAAATCGAAGTCGAAAAAGGTATTGATACACGCAAACAAATTTTTCAGCTCTTTGTCGCTAATAAATGGAATTTATTAGAACTCCATCGTGAACAAACAAGTTTGGAAGATGTATTCCACGAACTAACATTAGAAGCAGCATAAAACAGCTTCGCTGAAATGAAAAATGAAAAATTAAAAATGAGTTATAATACATATGGATAACATAAAAACAATTTTTGCAAAAGAGTTACGGTCATTCTTCGATTCACCGATGGCTTACATCATTATTGTAGTTTTTGTAGGACTTTTAGGTTGGTTTTTTACAAGCAGTTTGTTTTTAGCAAACATTTCCACGCTGAGAACATTCTTTGAAACAGCCCCCTTTCTGCTTCTTTTTTTTGGTCCCGCAATTACTATGCGATTAATATCAGAAGAAAAGAAAGCCGGTACTATTGAATTGTTGGCAACAAAACCGATTAAAGATTTTGAAATTATAATAGGAAAATTTTTAGCCGGATGGGCACTGTACGCAATTGCCCTCGTTCCAACATTAATGTATTATTTTACTATTACTATGTTAGGGTCTATCGAACTCGGTCCGGTTGTGGGTGGTTATTTAGGACTTCTATTAGTCGGTGGAGTTTTCATCAGCATTGGAGTGTTTGGTTCAACTCTTACTGAAAATCAAGTTGTAGCTTTCATCGTCAGTTTTTTGTTAGTATTTATACTATTTATTCTTGATAAAATTTTATTATTTGTTCCCGGCGGTCTCGCTTCAATATTCGAATATCTTAGTATCGATTATCATTTCTCAAATATCGCACGCGGCGTAATCGACACACGCGACCTGATTTACTATTTCTCAGCAATCGGTATTATGATATATCTGAGCACAATAATTCTTAGCAAAAGACGTTGGGCATAAAATCGGAAGGTTATAAAATGAGTAAAAAAAGACAACAAGTATTACTACAAATATTATTGGTAGTCGGGATAATTGTTTTCATAAACATTATTTCAGTACGGATATTTACACGTCTCGATTTAACAAGTTCGAAGGCATATTCACTTTCAGATGCGAGTAAAAAGCTTGTTCAATCCCTTGAAGATAATTTTTTAGTAAAAGTTTATTTCACGGCCGAATTACCCGCTCCTTACAATAACAACAGACGAATGTTAAAAGATCAGCTGGATGATTACCGGGCTTACTCGAAAGGAAATTTTCAATATGAATTCATCGACCCGTCTGCTAATCCTGAACTAGAACAAGAAGCTCAAAGGTATCAAATTCCCCCCGTTCAAGTGCAAGTTGTTAAAGATGATAAACTTCAGATCGAAAAAGCTTATATGGGGCTTGTATTTTTGTATGGAGATAAGCAGGAACATATTCCTGTAATTCAAAATCTTGATAAATTGGAATACGAGATAAGCTCAAGGCTGAAAAAATTAACTTCTCATACTCAGTATAAAATCGGATTTCTTACAGGCCACGGTGAACCGAGTTTCGAACAGATGAAACAATTACAACAAACTCTAAGCGACATGTATGAATTAGTTCCTGTTTCTATCGCTAACGGTCAAGAACTTGCTTCCGATATTTCAGCTTTAGTTATTGTTGCACCGAACCAGAGTTTCACTGAAACCGACAAATATATCATAGATCAGTATTTGATGAGAGGTGGGAAAATTGCATTTTTCATAAACCAGATAGATGCTTCGCTGCAAAAACAGACAGGGCAAGCGCTATCATTAAACATCGAAGACCTTATCGAAAGTTATGGAGTTCGCATTAACGCTGATATGGTTCGTGATGCACGATGCGCTAATGTTACAATTCAACAGCAATCCGGATTTATGACTTTCCAAAGTCAAGTCCCGTTCCCTTATCTCCCCATTGGAAGTGAATTCAACCCAAACAGTGTAATTGTAAAAAATTTGGGACCGGTAATATTTCATTTCGTCAGTTCGATAGATACAAGTTTTGCAAAAGCCAAAGGTTTAAATGCAACTGTTTTGTTATCATCGTCGAACAAAGCCGGACGTATGCAAGGTATGTTTTTAATTAATCCTACAATGCCATTTACTGCCGATATGTTTACAGAACAGTTTATCCCACTTGCAGTTTCAGTTGAAGGTAGTTTTAAGAGCTTGTTCGCTGGTAAAAATGTTTCGCTCGATTCACTTGCAAAGCACGCGATTGATCAAACTAAAAAGTTAACTTCGAGTGTTCAAACTAAAATTGTAGTTGTTGGCGATGGCGATTTTATACAAGATACTTACGCTGGGACAAAAGATAATATGGTTTTTGCTAACAACCTTATCGATTGGCTTGTGGATGATATAGGGCTTGCCTCGATACGGACAAAAGAATTGGCAGTAAAACCACTCGATGAAGTTTCTGATGGGACACGAACTTTTGTAAAATCTTTGAATTTAGTTGTTCCCCCACTAATTATTGTTTTAATTGGAATAGTCCGCTGGCGTTTGCGAGTTTCACGTCGTAAACGAATTGAAATGTCTATCTAAAAAGTGTAGTGATGTATATGAAAAAAACAACTGTATATTTAATAACTTTATTTGTTATACTTTTTGCGATAACTTATTTTGTGATACTTCCGACCGAAAATCGCACAGCAAGTTACTCGTTGGATAATTCAATCTTTTCGATTGATTCTGCAAAAACCAATAAAATCAGTATCCGTAAGTTACAATCCAATATTACTTTCGAAAAGATTGAGCCTGAATGGAATCTTACTGAACCCATCAATTACAAAGCCGACCAAGAAGCTGTGTATTCGTTGCTGGCAGGCGCTTCTAAACTTAAAATTAGCAGCCTCATTTCTTCCAATCCGGAGAAACAAACATTATTTCAAGTCGATACTATAACGGGAATCGAGTTGAAATTTCAAGATTTTAAGGGAAACGGGGTTGCTTTGATAGTTGGTAAAATGGGTCCCTCGTATCTAGATTCTTACATCAGAGCAATAAATTCAAACGATGTGTATCTTGCAGAAGGATTGAACTCGTGGATGATAAACAAGGAAATAAACGATTGGCGTGATAAAACGATATTTCAAACTGACAAAAATTCAATAACAAAAGTACAATATGAATTTGAGAAAGAAAATTTTGTATTAGAGAAAACAGACAATAATTGGATGACCGGCAGCGACAGTATCGAGACTTCAAAAATCGATCAATTGCTTTCAACGCTTTCTGATTTTCGAGCCGAAGATTTTGTAGATAACGAACTTACTCTTCAGCACCCACAGTTAAAGATTGAAATAACAACCAACGATAAATCAAGTTTGGTTTTCTATCCAATGCCGCCCGATAGTTCGAGATATTGGATCGTTAGTTCATCATCACAGCAGATATATGTGGTTAGTAAATATTCCGCAAATCAAATCATTAAAACAAAAAAAGAATTCCTTAAATAAAAGGTATCGGACGAATATTATTTTTTAATAACATTCCTTATTCGTTCTTATTACCGATAACAATCACGTACTCCCCTTTTAGTTTTTTTTCAGAAGCTATATTATATAATTCTATTGCAGTTCCATAAAATATTCGTTCATCATTCATTGTAATATTATAGGCAACGCACAAACGGCGTGAATCCTTAAAAATATCTTTTAAATCTTTTAACAAAGGAATCAAACGGTAAGGAGTATCCATGAGAACAATTGTTCTATTTTCTTTTTGCAGTAAACGAAGTTCTTTTTTACGTTGTTCAGTTTTAGGAGAGAGCCAACCATAAAACACGAATTTATCGATATTAAAACCTGATACTATCAGTGCGGGCATTAATGAAGATGTTCCGGGTAGAGGGATAATTTTGATTTTTTTAACGATCGATTTTTTAACAAGTTCCCTTCCGGGGTCAGAAAAAACAGGAGTGCCTGAATCTGAAATTATTCCGATATTTTTTCCTCCCAACAACATCTGCAACAACTCGTCCGACTTATCTTCTTCGTTATGCTCGTTTAAATTTTCAAGAGGTTTATCAATTCCGTAGTAACGTAATAATTTTTTCCCCTCACGAAACTCTTCGGCAACAACAAGATCGACTTGTTTTAGTATTTCAAGTGCCCGATAAGTAATATCTCCGTAATTCCCTATCGGAGTTGCAATGAGATATAAAATACCCGACATATTAACTCATCCGATTATGTTCTTTATAAAATTTAATGGTCAACAGAATAATCGCTGTAGTCGGTATCGCAAGAATGAGTCCGATAAAACCAAGAAAATATCCAAACACCAACAGCGATAAAATCAGCATCACCGGATGTAATCCAACCTGCCTGCCCAAAATATTAGGCGATAATACTGAAGCTTCTAATATTTGTAACGTTCCGAATATTCCCAAAACAAAAACAATCTTAAGCCAAACAGGATCGCCACTGAATAGCGATACAATTAGTGCTAAAGTCAGACTAATCATCAGACCGATATACGGTATCAAACTTAGAGTTCCTGCAATAAAGCCTAAAACTAAAGGATAGTGAATACCAAAAATCCATAATAACAATGCAGCAATTGTTCCATGAATGAAGGCAACTGCTAATGCGCCGCGCAAATATCGCCCCATTAATTTATCGACTCTTGTAAAATAATTAATAATTTTCTCTCGATGGTCGTTAGGTATTAACGATTTTGTTTTTTCTATTATTTGAGGGAAATCTTTTAATAAATAAAATGTCAGGAAAGGAATGATTAGGGCATTAATTATTTGAGTAATTATATTTGATATACTACTGATGAAGTTTAGAACAGTTCCGATTATATTTTTTAAAATCGCCTCTAATTTAGGAGTTAATTGTTGAGTTAGTATGTCGCGCGAATATTCTATAGGAATACCATAGGCGCTTAACCAAGCAAATATTTTACCTTCCTTGATTTGAGTAACTAAATCTTTTGCGATATCTGCAATAACGAATAACATATTGTTAAACTGATGAAGTGTTGCAGGTAAAATAAAAACCATACCTAATGCAATAATACCAACAAATATCAGTATAAGAATTAAAGATGCAAACAAACGGGACACTTTGAATGATTCGAACTTGGATATAAGAGGATTTAATATGTATGCTAATAAAAATGCAATTACAAATGGCAAAAGGATATTACCCAATTCATGTATAAACCAGAAAGCAAAAAGAAGTCCAGCTAACCACATGAGCGTTTTGACATACTTATAAGAGCGTAGCGGAAATAACAAGAATTGAATAGCTAAAATAATCAGAACTGGTGAAACAACCGAGCTGATTGTGTAAATCAATAATCCGATTAGCAACAAACCTGCAATCAGAAATATTATATCTGAATACTTAATATGTTCTTCTATTCTTTTTTCGTGCTGCATATTAATAACCAGTGTGTCCAAAACCGCCGTTACCGCGTTCGGTTTCGTTTATCTGTTCTACTTCATCCCATTCGATTCTAACATAGGATGCAATAACTAATTGAGCTATCCGATCTCCATTTTTAACGACAAAATCTTTTGCACCCAAATTTTTCAAAATCACTTTAATCTCGCCCCGGTAGTCCGAATCGATAGTACCGGGAGAATTTAAAACTATAATATTATGGTTTATGGCTAAACCGCTTCGCGGTCGCACCTGTGCCTCGTAACCTTCGGGGAGCTCAATTTTTAAACCTGTTGGAATTAAATGCGAATCGTTTGGTTTAAGAATTACGTTGTTTTTTAAAGAGGCACATAAATCCATACCCGCCGAACCGGGTGTAGCGTAATTTGGAAGAGAAACTTTTTCGCCGTTTAGTTCTACTTTTTTTATAGGAATTTTCATTTCTTAGATATTTTTTCAAAAAATATACTGGAAATATTTATCAGATACAAACAAAATCATAAACTTGATATTTGATAAAAAACTTTATATCTTAATTCTAAATAACAGTATTTTCAATATGTATCAAGGGGTATGATATGGCACCAGAAGCGATTTATACTGATAAACGCGAAGCAGTTTCAAAATTTTTGAAAGAAGCTGATCTATTTATAAAAGCAAGAAACTTTGAGGCTGCATCAGAACTTGTTCAACAAGCGAAAGCAGTTGATCCATCAAATCCCTATGTTCTGGCATTCATAGAGAGGATTGAATATTTTAAAACGGATATTACTTCCCAGCCCAAAATGGCTATGGTGAGTATTCAGAATATAAAAGAAGATGCAATTGAAAAGCTTGAAAAACCCGGAGCGGTTACGACCGATAATTTGAGAGACAACATTGAAAAAGAGTTCCAAGCCAAATTTAAAGACGAATTGGTTAAAGTTGAAAAAGTTGTTGCCAAAAAAGTAGAACAAGAGAAACAGCGATTTGAACAGGAACGTATTAAGCTTGCACATCAATTTGAAGAACAAGTAAATAATACAAAAAACAAAATTGAACAAGAGTATCAGAATAAATTAGAGACAGAATTAGCATCCACTGAACAAAGGCTTCGCGATCAGTTTCTTGCTGAACAGTCTTTCTTAGAGACTGAAATGAAACAGCGTCTTGAGTTAGAATTCCAATCAAAGATCGAAGCAATTCAATTAGAACTCGAGAATAAATCCAAGATTTTATTAGTAAATGAACATAATGCCTCGCAGGAGAGGGAAAAAGAACTGACCTTACAATTTGAAGAAAGAATTAAAATCGAAGTTGAAAAACTTAAAGAAGAAAACGATAAATTAAAAATTGATACTATGCAGATGCAAACCGAAGAATTGAAGCAAAAGCTTACGGAAGATTTTCAACGACAATTAGAGAAAGAAAAAACCGATATTAAAATGTACTACGAGAATGAAAAGTCAACACTCGACCAGCACTTATCAGCTAAACAAAGAGAGTTAGAAGAACAGACACAAAGAGTTTTGGCAGCCGAATTAGCAAGAATTCGTGAACGCGAAAAAAATGAATTTTCAAAAAAGCAAACAAATTTAGAAGAAAGTATAAGAACTGAACTGAGTGCGAACTATCAGAACGAAATCGAATTGGAAAAGCAACGATTACACCAAGAATTTCAGAAATCTTTGGAAATTGAAGCTGATAAACTTAAAAATTCACAAGCTCAATTAGTTACAGTCGAGAACCAAAAGGTAGAAGAGGTAAGGGCTAATCTAAAAAAAGAGATGGAAACAAAGTTCATCCAAAAATTAGAACAGATTCAAGCACAATTTACACGAGCTTACGATTATAAGATGGAATTATTAGGTGTTCATATTCCTGAACAGCTGGAGGATAAATACGCTCTTTACAAAAAACGTCTAAAGGAATATTGGGCAGATGGACAACCGGAAGTTGAGCAAATTCATAAACTTATGGGATTAAAAGAGCTATTAGAATTATCATTCGAAGAACACGCCAATCTCGAAATTGATGTCCGTCATGAATTATACATTTCTAAAATTGAAGAAGCAATCAAGTTTAACAGAATAGACCCTCTGAATACCAAATATTTAGAAGAACTGAAACATATCTATCAAATCAATTCCGAAGAAGCATCAAAATTAGAAGCCTATATTCTCTCGTTGTTTATGAAAAAAAGTACAAAGGGTATAATTTTGGTAGCCGACGATGACGAACTATTGTTAAAAACTGTAGAACACGAGTTGGTCTCCCGGAACTATAAAGTTTATACCGCCCCTTCTGTACCCGATGCACTCCATATATTGCAAAACACTTCGGTAGATTTAATTATCTCTGATATAAAATTCCAAAACTCACAAATGGATGGCTTCAGTTTTTTCAGTTTGATTCAAAAACATCCGTTATTAAATAGAATTCCATTCGTTCTGATGAGCGTTTTGGGAGATGGTGGAATAATCAGATCCGGACTTCAACTCGGAGTGGATGACTACTTAACAAAACCGCTCGATATGGATTTGTTATTTTCGGTTGTAGAAGGAAAAATTAAAAGATACCGAAGTATGTCCTCGAATTAATTAAAAAACCCAATCTTTGTATAAGTATTGGGCTTTTGTGCATTTAGTATTCTAATCTCAACGTAAAACGATAATTTCTCAGAGGCATAGGATAATCGTTCATTACCTGATAAACTTTATCCAACATATTATTCACCTCGAATTTCACTGCATAGTTACCGTATTTTGTTTTGTAATTAAACGACAAATTTCCACTTATAACACTATACGGATATAACGATTTAGTATTTGCCTCATCTGCAAACAGTTTGCTGACAAACTGCTGATACAAATTGAGTGAAATAAATTCATAATTCAAATTTAAAGTTAACTTTGTAATCGACTCTGGTGTATAAATAATCTGCTTATTAAACGTCGGGTCGTTATCGCTGTCAGAATTCCGTTTCCTCGAATCAGTATTAGTATAATTTCCCTCAAATTCTACGTACTTATTTAGTAACCAGTTTAATCTAATCGAATATCCTTGAGATGAAACTTTTCCTATATTCACGGGGAAAAAAGTCCACATCGGTGTAGGCATCCAAATAATTTTATCACGTGTATCAATCTTAAAATACGAACCATCAATTATCAATCTACCCAAAACATCGAAGCCCTTATTTATTCCTATATCAAACGCTTTTGAGTATTCTGGTTTTAAGTTTGTATTACCTTTGTTTCCCCAGCCGTCGGTATAATACAAATCGTTCAATGTCGGAATGCGGTAGTTAATTCCGTAACTCGACCTGATATAAATATCTTCATACAACGTAGAGTTAAATCCGATTTTCGGAATTAACTCTCCATCGAAATGAGAGAACTTTTCGTATCTAATTGCCGGATACAAATTTATTTTTTTTAAATAGCCGGTTTCAAGTTCATAATTAATATTTGATGTAAGATAAATAGACTTTTGCTGTCTTTTATTTTTTGAGCTAAAATCAACTCCTTCTAATTTTCCCTCAGCATATTCCCCACCGGATGCTATTAATATATTTTGATCAATCTGATAATCAAACTGAGGATTGATGTTATAATGAAGATTTTTTGAGAACGAATTAATAAGCCAATCTACATCAGAATATTTTTGATGAGAATAATAAACACCCGAGGATATTTTAATATTAATTTTGTTTAATGAAGAGTTATTCATTATGAATT
The DNA here is from genome assembly GCA_030017895.1 of Bacteroidota bacterium. Taxonomy (NCBI): domain Bacteria; kingdom Pseudomonadati; phylum Bacteroidota; species Bacteroidota bacterium. The sequence goes on from JASEGV010000056.1 coordinate 19,029, forward strand.
GGCCTGAGAAAGCCTTATCAGTTTGGTTTGCCTTGAGACTTGGGAATGATAAACTACCGGGAATGCCTCTATTCGAAATTGTGTACGAAGATACTAAATATAAATTTGTTTTGTCATATTCGAAATCTGTTGAAAAATAAACATTTTGTCGTCTGAAATCGGCATTTTCTCTTGTTTTTGTGATGTTAGAATCAATAAGAGTATATATATAATTATCATCCCCGTATTCATTCAAATAATTCACATTTAATCCGATTTGTCCGGGCAAACGATCAGAATAACCAACCTGATATTTATTATAATTGAATGAACCTTTAGTGGCACTTAAATTAAATTTCCTTTCATCGGAAGATTTATTGGTTAAAATGTTTACAACACTTCCGATTGCGTCGGAACCGTATAAGGCAGAGTTGCCTCCTTGAACTACTTCGACCCGCTCGATAGTTTCTGCAGGAATAAGAGATAAATCAACTAATCCGTTTTGGAAATTATTTATTTTACTGCCATTAAGCAGTATCAGGTTATGTTCAGCCGTTGTGCCTCTGATCGAGAGTGTTTTTAAACCGCCGGCAGTTCCATAATCTTTTATAAAAATACTGCTTGCATTTTGTAAAACATCAGCTAAAGTTAAAGCATTGCTGCGTGATATTTGTTCTCTCGTTATCAACTCGATAGATGATGGACTCTCGTTAATAGGAATAGCAAACCTTGTTGCGGTGATAGTATAAGGTTTCAGATAAAATATCTTAGATGAATCTAATGCCGATTGTTCAGCGGCAAATGATTGATTTAGAATGAAAATAGTTGAAAATAAAATTTTTCTGAACATATTAATCCTTTCGTTAATAGTTTAGATTTATGGAAATAAAAAACCCCGTCCTTTCGCTCGAATGCGGAAAGGACGGGGTATCATAAATTCTAATGATATCCGCACCTTTCCCGCGAAGGTTTGAAGTATTTAGTGATTCTGACAGGTCTCCTGGCTCATAGTCATAGTGTATTGAAGTTACCTTCCCATAGCGCCATGGCGCCACAGTGGCGAACTTCGTAGGGACTATTTACAGTTGCGGGGCAGCTTCCGAATTTAACGGAATTCCCTTAGTCATAATCGTTTATTAAAAGAACTGTTAGAACGTTTTACGTTCTAAAGAAAACAAAATTGCTGGCGTTAATATAAGCATTAGAGAGATAAAAGCAAATTATTCCACAAATCTTCTATATTAAGTTTCCTGTATATTATACATTTTACGATTGCTCGAATTAAATTCATATTTAACATCGAGTTCTAAATTTTCGAGAGTAAGTATTTTCCAATTATTACATTTATAAATATTCCTTCTCCCTTTCCTACCTGCAACAAAAACCTCATAACAAATTGCAAAATGATGTGCATCCTGGGTTACTTTACAATTACTCGATGGCGACAAATAAAATGACCTTTGAGTTGTGTTTACATTTATTATGTTGAATGTTTTACATTCTAAATAATTTATTCTGTTATATTTGTCAATAAATTCAATGTCAGGATAGCCCGTTGATTTCTTTTTGCCAGCTTTTGTGGCAGGCGTGTTGGCTTTATATCCGATTTCATTCAGGGCTTCTTTGATAAATGGTTCAATATCGTTTCCTACTTCGTTTGGTCGTAGTCGCAATATACCTTTGCTGTTAAGGGCGGTTCCAAAAATTGACTTATTGAATACTTTTTTTTGTATATTTAA
>JASEGV010000057.1 GCA_030017895.1 Bacteroidota bacterium
CGATAAAATCTATAACACTAAACTTATATTTGAATTTTTGGAACTGCCCTTAAAACGTTCTAAACAAGATTTCCGATTTCTTCCCGAAACAAGTTCGGGACAAATCGAAATCGCACTCGAGAACCTACATAGCTTTGCAGGTGCTCCCGCCTGCGTCGGGCAGGCGAGTGATTGAGCGAAGCGAAATCGTATCGAGAGCACAGATCAGATGAACGAATCCTTTATACTTTTTCTAAATTTCTTTTTTGAAAGTTCAACTAATAAATTATACTCTCCTCGTATCAACGCTTCTTTCTTTGATCGACTCCACTTTTTTATTTGGTGTTCTAAATTAAAAGCAACAACAATATTCTCACATTCAAATGAAAATAATAATTTTATCGGCAGTCGTTTTGAAGTGTATAAACTTCCTTGTCCGCTCTGGTGTTCTTTTATTCTTCTCTCTAAATTATTTGTGGACCCAACATAATATGATTTATCCGAACATTCAAGTATATATATCCAACCCTTCATGCGAGAAATATAAACAAAGAATTATACTCATACAAAGCTATACTAACTAGCGTTTCTCTCGGTACATCCCGCTCACGAATGATTTCGTTCGCGTGTCACTCGGAACTTAAAACGTTCTAAACAAGATTTCCGATTTCTTCTTAACTACACACCCCTTCACTTGGATTTTTTAAAATTGCAAGTCAGAATGGCATTCCGACCTACATCTTCTCAGTTATCTATCTGCGCTCTCTGCAAACCTCCGCTGTAATCAATTTCTTGCAACGCATGTGTATTTGATTTTTCATAATTCTTTTACTATGTTTTAATCAGATGAATCAGAAAACATGAGATTAACATGAACAATTACATAGAGGTAAACCCGAAAATATGTCATGGCAAGCCCGTTATACATGAGACACGGATAATGGTGCGAAATATTCTTGGCTCGCTAGCTGGCGGTGAATCTATTCAGGACATCATCAAGAATTTCCCGGAACTAACTCGCGAAGACATTGAAGCAGCCATTGCATATGCAATTGAACTTGTGGACGACACACAATTGAGTATCAATACACCCGCATGATCAAGATTCTGCTTGACCAAAACATACCTGAACCTGTGACCGATTGGTTACAAAAAGAAGTCGGCGACAAAGCTATTATAACGTCAACTAGAATTCTGAATCTTCAGCGGATGACTGACGAGGAAATATTTTATTAATGTTTTCCAACTCTGACCGAATTTTTTGCGATAGGTTAGCCATAAAGAAGAATACCTTCTGATTTTACTATCGCGCTAAACAAGGATTTTTTCTTGAGATCAACTAGATCAACAGGTTTTGAAAGGGCAAAAATTAATTCACTATAGAACTTAAAAAATAGTGAGTCGGATACCCCTTCAACCCCCAAATCAATATCATTTGATTCACTTCCAATGTTAATATTTGATCCATAAAGGTATATTTTTGATACCTTATATTTTTTAGCAATTTCAAATAGCCGATATTTATCTTCGTTCGATATCATGTTATAATATAAATAAAAATATTTCAAGCTCAAATCTGTTATATAATTTGCTAATAAACCACAACCAGTAACTATGCAACTAAAACTATTAACAAGTAACTATGAACTATAATTATTCGTTCGAGTGCGGGAATATGAGGTTGTCTAAAAAGTAGAACATGCAATGTAGTTCGAGCTTTAGTTCGTTAGAATTTGAGGAATAGGCGAAATAAATTTCGCCCCACGTTCATCTGAATGTACTTATTAGACAACACCGATCTCGTGGTTGACTAAAATGTTCTCTCGATACACGATTTCTTCGAAATCGCCCTCGAGAACCTGCATACCCTGTCGGTTTTCGAGTGTTCTTCGACGACAAGTCAAAGAAAGTAACGAGAAAACAAACTTATTGGTCAACCTCGGAAAATTCCGACCTACTGTTTTCAGTTATCAATCTGTGCGCGTTGCAGTCCGCCGCTGTAATCAACATAAATTGTTTTCCATTCTGTGAAGAAATCGTAAACCGTCCAGCCGCCCTCGCGGTGGCCGTTACCGGTTTGCTTCACACCGCCGAACGGCATGTGAGCTTCGGCTCCAATCGTCGGCGCGTTAATGTAAGTTATGCCGGCTTTTATATCGCGTATCGCAGTAAACGCATCGTTAACATTTTTTGTATAGATAGATGATGACAATCCGTATATCGTGTTGTTAAGAATTTGAACGGCTTCATCGAGTGTACGAATTTTTAAAACAGAAAGAACTGGACCGAAGATTTCTTCTTTCGCGATTCTCATTTCGGGTGTTACATCACCGAAGATAGTTGGTTTGTAGAACCACCCTTTTGCTAAATCGCCTGTTGTGTCGGGCTCGCCGCCGCAGAGTAATTTGGCGCCCTCCTTCAAGCCAATCTCAACATAACTATGCACAGATTTTCTTTGTCCTTCATTAACGCAGGGACCCACTTCGGAATCTTTCTTCAATCCGTCGCCGAGACGGAGTTTCTTTGTCCGCTCGACAAGCATTGACATGAATTGGTCATAAACTTTTTCGTGAAGTATTAATCGGCTTGTTGCAGTACAGCGTTGTCCAGTAGTTCCGAATGCACCCCAGAGGACTCCGTCGAGAGCTAAGTGTAAATCGGCATCGTCCATAACTATCTGAGCGTTCTTACCGCCAAGTTCTAATGAAACTCGCTTTAATGTTTTGCTTGCGGTTTCAGAAATTTTAATACCGACATCGGTTCCCCCGGTAAAACTTATCAGGTCAACATCGGGATGGTTAACGATTCCCATACCGACTTCCCCACCACCGCCATGAATAATATTCACAACTCCGTCAGGGATGCCTGCCTGCGCTAAAATTTCTACAAGCATCGTCGCTGTTGCCGGTGTATCTGAAGCAGGTTTGAACACTACAGTGTTGCCTGAAATGAGTGCCGGAAATATTTTCCAAGTTGGAATTGCCATCGGGAAATTCCACGGAGTAATTACGCCGGCAACGCCTATCGGAACGCGAATTGCCATATTAAATTTGTTTGGAAGCTCTGACGGTACAGTGTGTCCGAATAATCTTCTTCCTTCCGATGCGCCGTAGTAAGCAGTGTCGATTCCTTCCTGAACATCGCCGCGGGTTTCCACCAACACTTTGCCCATCTCGCGGGTCATCAGTTCAGCAAGTTCTTCTTTTCGCTCAACCATAATGTCGCCGACTTTCTTCAAAATATCGCCGCGTTTTGGCGCCGGGACGAGCCGCCACTTTTCAAACGCCGCCTTCGCAGCTGCTACTGCTTCATTCACTTCTTCGATACTCGATTTCGGGAAGGTCCCTACAACTTCATCCCAATTAGCGGGATTGCGGTTCTCAAAAGTCTTTCCTGATTTGGCATCCGACCACTTGCCGTTAATAAAATTCTGATATTTCTTTGCCATAGTTTTCTCCAGTTTAATTTTCAGTTATTTTTATTTGCTAACTCATCCCCCAACCCCCTTCACTTAGTAAGAGAAGGGGGGATTGGATTAAACTTTGTGGGGTTGAGTTTGATTTTTCTAATTACAACACACTCTTTTTTCCGAGATCTAAACTCTTTGCTCTATGCTCTTCGCTCAACTCTATATTCCAACTTGTTTAAATATATAATCAACTTTATCGATACTTTTTTTCAAATCAAATAAATTCTCTATTTCATCATTGTTTAAAAATGTTTTAACAATCTTATCCGATGTTAACTTATCCTTAAAGTTTCCTTTATTTTTCCAGACATCCATCGCGTATTTCTGAACCAAAGTATAAGCCTCTTCCCGCTTCATGCCATTCTTCGTTAACGCAAGCAAAACAGATTGAGAAAATATTAATCCACCGGTTAGTTCCAAATTCTTCTTCATATTATCTGGATAGACAATCAGCTTATCAACAATATTTATGAAAGTCGCAAGCATAAAGTCGAGTAAAATACAGCTATCTGGAATGATTATTCGCTCGACTGATGAATGTGAAATATCGCGTTCGTGCCAGAGCGAAATATTTTCCATTGCCGCCTGTGCATTTCCGCGAAGGACTCGTGCAAGTCCGGCAACTCGTTCACAATTAACCGGATTACGCTTGTGCGGCATTGCGGAAGAACCTTTTTGATGTTCGGAAAAGTATTCTTCAACCTCAAGGACTTCAGTTCTTTGCAGATGCCGAATTTCTGTGGCAAATTTTTCAACCGAGCTGCCGATTAAAGCGAGAGTCGTTATAAACTCGGCATGTAAATCGCGCTGTAGAATTTGTGTTGAAATTGGCGCGGGCTTCAGTCCCAATTTTTCACAAACATATTTTTCGATAAATGGGTCGAGATGCTCGTAAGTTCCGACAGCTCCGGATATTTGTCCGTAAGAAATTGTTTCCGTTGCCTGTTTTAACCGACGGATATTGCGTTGTGTCTCATCATACCAAAGTGCAAGTTTCAGTCCGAAAGTAATCGGCTCGGCATGTACACCGTGAGTTCTGCCGATCATAATCGTGTCTTTGAATTCAGCTGCTCTGCGTTTTAGCACCTCAGAAAGTTTTTTTAAATCGGTCAGCAGCAACTCGCCCGATTGCTTCATTTGAATTGCCAAACCCGTATCAAGAACATCTGAAGATGTCATCCCGACGTGAATATATCTTGCTTCATCGCCTACGTATTCACCGACATTAGTCAGGAAAGCAATTACGTCATGCTTCACAGTTTGTTCAATCTCATCGATTCTGCGAACATCGAACTTAGCTTTTTCGCGAATTACTTTTACAGCTTCTTTCGGAATAATTCCCAACTCAGCCTGTGCTTCGCAAGCTAATATTTCAATTTCAAGAAAGATTCGGAATTTATTTTCGTCCGTCCAGATGTTTCCCATGTCGGGACGTGTATAGCGTGCGATCAAGAGGATAGACCTTTCAGTTAGTCAACTGACTAACAAGTTTTAACTTTAAGTTTATATATTTTTTTTCTCTTAATATTTTTAATTTCAATAAATCACCGACTTTTGAATCAGTGATTATTGATGTAATATTATTTTCGTTTATGATTTTTTCGCTGTTAATCTCAACAATAATATCTCCGACTTTGAATCCTGACTTCTCGGCAGGGCTACCTCGTCGAACATCGCTAACAATAACGCCTTCAGCTTTTTCTAAACCGAAATAGCGTGCAATCCGTCCGTCAACCGATTGAATCTCAAGTCCAGTGTAAAAATTGCGTTCGATTTTCCCTTTTGCTTTCAATTCATCGACAATATTTTTTACTCTGTTGATCGGAATTGCAAACCCAACACCCACGCTGCCTTGGTTTGGAGTGAAGATGACAGCATTTACACCGATTGCCTCGCCCAAAGCATTCAAAAGAGGACCGCCGCTGTTACCTGAATTAATTGCCGCATCGGTTTGTATCATTCCGCGATAAAAACGCCCGCCTTCGGGACGGAGATTTAAACCTGCAGCACTGACAACCCCAACAGTTACGGTCGGCTTATCGGCAATCTCGAAAAGTCCGAAAGGATTTCCAAGAGCGATTACCCATTCGCCAATAATAATTTCTTCAGAATTTCCAAGCTTGATGTACGGCAAATTTTTTCCATCAATTTTTAGCAATGCTACGTCCGATACCATATCGGTTCCGATAAGCTCAGCTTTGTATTTTTCGCCGTTGGTCATAGTAATAGTAATCTCTTTTGCATTGCCGGCTACGTGGTCGTTCGTAAGTATGTAACCATCAGACGAAATAATAAACCCCGAACCTAATCCCTTTACTTCTTGCTTGAATGTTCTATCTCCAAAAAAATTACGGAAGAACGGGTCGTTACCAAACATCTGTCCCCACGGGTCGCGATACTCACGAACCTCTGTTACGTTAATACCAACCACAGCCGGGCTGGCTTTTGCGACAGCTTCTGTAATGGCGTTATGTCGTTGATTATATATTTGATTTGTTATCGACTCTTGAAGCGAAGCTTGTTGAAGGTTTGTATGATCGGACTGTGAAGCATCTTCATAAATATGTGAAGTTTTATTTTCTGAGGTAGATGAAGATAAACCCAGATTATATCCGACTACCGAACCGACAACAAACGGAACGATTATCAGTATTAATATAAGCCATTTATATTTCATATCTATTCTCCAATTAAATAAATCATTTTATGTAACTACTCAGCAGGTAACTATTCAACACTGTATGTTCGGTGTTTCAATCGATGAACTTTGAAACTTGCCACAGATTCACAGATTATAGAATTACTCTTTTTGTAACGGGTATTCCTTTTCTGAATATTTCATAAGTTTCATCTGTGAATCTGTGGCATATTATTTTGAGTGCTGATTAGTTATCATATCCTTTTTAAAACTTTTTTAACGGCAGCAATAATTCCGTCTTTCGCGATACCATATTTCTTCATGAGTTCTGAAGCGGTTCCGGATTCTCCGAATATGTCACGCACTGCGACAAATTCTTGTGGGACAGGAAAATTCTGAACTAAAACTTCAGCAACCGCACCTCCAAGTCCGCCATGTAATTGATGGTCTTCCGCAGTTACAATTGCACCGGTCTCTTTTGCTGCGGCAACTATTGCTTCTCTATCTATCGGTTTTATCGTGTGCATATTTAACACCCGAACACTGATACCGTCTTTGGAAAGCTCTTCTTCTGCCAAGATTGCTTCCCAAACTTGAAGTCCGCAGGCAATTATGGTTACGTCGTTACCATCTATGAGTTTCACCGCTTTTCCTATTTCAAAGTTCACCGATTCATCGTTAAAAACCGGCGTGTTGTCTCTAAAGAATCTAACATAAGCGGGACCTTTATAGTTTATCACGGCTCTAATCATTTTCTTTGTCTCAACATAGTCGGATGGGCTGAGCACAATCATATTTGGCAGGCAGCGCATAAGAGCGAGGTCTTCCAACGACTGGTGTGTAGCTCCATCCTGCCCGACTGTCAGTCCGCAATGCGATGCGCAGATTTTTATATTCAGGTTGCTGTAAGCCACAGATTGGCGGATTTGATCGTAGGGCCTACCGGTCGCGAAGACGCCGAAGGTGGAAGCGATGGGAATTTTACCGGCAATTGCCAAACCGGCTGCTGTTCCAATCATGTCCTGTTCAGCTATACCAACTGAGAAAAAACGGTTCGGGAAATTTTTCATAAATAAATCGGTTTTTACAGAACCTGTTACGTCGGCACCGATTACTACTACATCGGGATTCTCGCGTCCGATTTCCAATAGCGCTTCACCGAATGCTGAGCGTGTGGCTTTTGATTCTTTGCTTACTAATTTTGGCAATTTAACAATTCCTTTCGTGATAAAAATTTTTATTCTACCAACATTTGAGCAATTCGTATTGAATATCTTGAACAAACAAGTCGCTTTTAATGTTCTTCAATTTCTTGATTGTTGCTTTAATGGCTTCTTCAGATTGGTCGATACCAATCCAGTTTCTATTATTTTCTTGTGCAGCTTTTAATGTAGTTCCAGAACCAGAGAAACAATCAAGAACTAAATTGCCTTCATTAGAAGATGTTTTAATAATCAAACTAAGAAGATCATAATTTTTTTCTGTCGGGTAAGTTGGGTACTGAGGATCTTTAAATTCCCAGATATCTTGTAACCGTTTCCCTTCTCTCTCATCAAAATAAATTTTTCTTCTAGGGTTACCAGTACTTGACCATTCAATAAGACCTTCTTGATCCAATTTTTCCAACACTTCTGGTTCACTTCTCCAATGTCTTCCCTTCGGGGGTGAAAGCCCTTTCCAAGTCAATGATGTTTTTCCATTTTGAGTTTCGCCAGGAGCGTGAAGAGGAATTGTAGTGTATTGTCTTCCGTCTTTATCAATTTTTGAAAAAAGTTTTTTTCCATCTTCTTCTGTAAACGGGATAATCGGCTCATTCCATATTAAGTCATCTGACTTAGAATAAAAAAGAATTAAATCCTTGATATTGCTGTAACCTTTTCTTTCAAAATTTTTAGGATTGCATTTTATTCTAGCAATATCGTTACGAAAATTTTCTATACCAAAGATTTCGTCCATTATAACTTTAACATAATGCCCGATTTTATAATCTATATGCAAGTGGATTTTCATTTTCAAACACAGAAGAAATATTTGTTGTTAAATACAATTCAGTTGCTTTTTCAATAACTGCTTCTAAAGTATCGTTAAATTTTTCATAATAGTTCTCATCATCAATAAAACGATTAAGGACTTCAATTAAACAAACTAAAAAGTATGCGTTACGATAAGGCAACTTCTCCTTTATTTTTTGAAGGAATATAAAATCAAGATTGCTGATAAGTTTCTCCTCTAATACTTCTAAATGATTTTGTTTGCTCATATTATTTTATCAAAGTATTTTGTATAAATATATTTTTTTGAAATGATATTGCCGGTAGATTTAATAAAAGCATAAAAGTCATTATTCATCTCTGAAAGAAAATTCATAAAATTAATATCAACAACTTCTTTCACTCTTGCAGAAACAATGATTTCGCTCTTTACTGGATTATCTAAATTTAATTTTATCACCCCAATTCCATATCCATTATTTAGTCGCATAAGATTTGAAAGAAAGATTGCATCAGTATCTAAGTCGCCAACAACTAAGTATCCAAAATTTGCCCAACTCGAATTTGAGACAGCTTGAAAATATGCTTCAGTAATATTGCTTTTATCTATTTTAAGTTTCAATTCAAAACTATAGAACTCTATTACCTTAGTGGAAAGCATTCCAAGTTTCTCAACTTCTTTCTGAAATAAAGGATTCAAGTTTAAGATAACTGGATTCAGCCCTACAATATCAGGGTTTGTCCATTTACCAATTTTATCTTTCTTTTTAGCAACTTTAAGAGCATTTATTGTTTTACAATAAACATTAAATCTTTCTTTGGCGAACTTTACTAAGTAAGGATGAAGACTTGATTCCGGAATTATTTTTACTTCAGGAATATTTTTAGTTTTAAGGAAAAATCTTTTTTGACTTTGCTTGTGTTTTCCTTCAAAGAAAATTCCAAAAACAGGGTTACTTCCGCCAGAGTATTTAGTCAAACATCTTGCAACAGCAGATAACGGAACTTGAACTGTATGTAACTCTTCACAATTTTTGTATTGTTTATGTTCTTCGGCCAAAGCTAAAATCTCTCCCTGTTTCAAAGGAGATTCTGAATGTTCAAGAATATCAATAATGAGTTCTACTAATTTCATAATTTAATTCAAACAAATTTTTGTAATGTCTTTATACATCTTGTTATTCCATTTGATGTATAACACTCCGTCAAGAATGGCAATTTTAATTGCCTTAACATTTTTTGTTTGCACAGTGCTAATAGCATCACTAAACTGTGCATTTTGATGTCCGCCGAAATCAGTCAAGAATTTTGCCTCGCCGATTACATATTTGTCATTGAAACGAGCAACGAAGTCCAAACCTTTGTCTCGTTTGTAATTCAACTGCTTTCTTGCGAAATCCATCAGTTCACGATCACTGCCGTTAAGAATACCATCTTTTTTTGATTTCGTAAATTCATCCAGACTTATTGGTTGTAAACCAAGGGATTTTTTATTCAACCATCTTTTAAAAAAAGGCCCAATTTGCCGATTGGTTTCTTTTGGCTCGGAACACCTCTCTAATATTTTTCCAAGTCCCATTTCGTAGAGGCGGACACAAACACGATTAATTGTTTTAGGATTCCGTTCAATTGACGATGGGTCCCGTTTCAAGTAGGCGATATAAGAATCCTTGATTGGAAAAAGATTTAGTTTGAGAAGTCCCTGTATCAGTGTTTGATTGTCTTTTTTCTTGAATGCCTTTTCTATTTTTCCCCAAATTTCTTCGTCGATTTCTCTTATTCCTTCAGGAATTGTTGGATAGACTTGAAAAAGGTCATCCAGATAAGACTTCTGGTTCGCGTATTCAATACTTAATTTTGTCCAATAGTTCATTTTTGCCATTCCTGAAAAGCTCTACGATACCCTTCCCATACTATAAGATCATCCCATAGCTGAAAGTTTTCATGTTTAGCTTTCTTTAATTTCTTGGACACTTTTTCGAATTTACCACCCCACTTTTTTTCGAATACAAGTATCTTCTTCTGAAATTCCTGCATCTCTCTAAAAGCCGTCGCTTGTAGAATATTTCTTAAAAATTTTTTCTTGTTTGGAATTTTTTTAACCCACTTAGGCAATATATTTTCCATATTTTACTCCTTTTCCCATTCAAACTTAATAAAATCACCGAATGATGTTGGTGCAATTTCATTCAATGCTATTTTGCCTTGTTCGTCGTTCGGCGGAACACCGTGCCACTTGTAGTCGTTGTGCATAATGCTTACGTTGTTACCCATAAAAGTATGAGCGATGATCACAGATGGCTTATCGGTGCAGGTTTTTGTTTTCTCAATCGCAGATAAGAATTCTTCAATCGAATGTCCGTTAATCTCCAAAACGTTCCAACCGAATGCCCGCCACTTATCTGCGAGCGGCTCTAATCCCATCACCACGTTTGTAAAATTATCTATCTGACAGTTGTTCCTGTCAACGATGGCAGTCAAGTTAGAAATTTTATGATGAGAGGCAGTCATTGCCGCTTCCCAAATTTGTCCTTCGTTCAATTCGCCGTCGCCATGGAAAACAAAAACCCGACTACTCTTTTTATCTAATCGTAAAGCTAACGCCGCACCGACAGCAACCGACAACCCCTGACCCAAAGCTCCCGAAGCAATCTCAACACCGGGAACACCGTGCGTATGAACGGGAGCCGGATGACCTTGAAGTTTTGTATTTAACTTTCTCAATGTACCCAACTCGTTCAGCGGAAAGTAACCGGCGCGCGCAAGTGAGGAGTACCAAATCGGAGCGTAGTGTCCGGCTGATAGAAAGAAATAATCGCGGTCTTCCCACTTCGGATTTTTTGGGTCTATGTTCAATACATTAAAATAAAGTGAGGCAAACATCTCAGCCGCACCAAGTGGTCCGCCTGTGTGTCCCGATTGTGAAATCATCAACATCTTAATTACATCACGGCGAAGTTGGCGGCTCATCTCATACAATTTTTCGATACTAAATTTATTCATCACTTCTCTTTCTGAAACAATAATTTTATTTGATCAATATGCGAAATCAATAACAACGAACAAACACACATAGCAAGATATAAAAAATTACTTTTATCTATGTATGCAGGTAGTATGTACTTTAATATTTTCTCGGGAGTTAAAATCAAAACAATTGGGCTTAAAACAGTTGCAACTATATTTGATAGATGTAGCTTCTTATAAGCTAAATATGAAATACCAAACATCAATAACCATGCAACGATGTAAATCCAACCTAACACTAACATAACACCGGCAGTAATTGCTAAACCACGGCCACCTTTAAACTTGAGCCATACCGGATAATTGTGCCCGATAATTGCACTGCAAGCAGCTATCGCTGATGTGGAAAAATGGTTTCCGAATAATAAATTTACAGTGAGTATGGTGGCTACGCCTTTGAGTAAATCCAAAACTAACACTGAAATCCCCACAACTTTTGATTGTGTGACTTCAAATGTATTAAAAGTTCCGGTAACACCGGTTCCTTCTTTCCGAATATCTTTTTTAGCCGTCAGCTTAACCAACAAAAATGCACTCGGGAAAGAACCAATAAAATAACCGATAAGTATGCTTATTAAATAGTCAGCCAACTTGCGATAACTCCTTGATTTATTATAAAATACGGCTTAAAAATAAGAAAAATTGGTGGGATTAGCAAGGAAACTGAAAACCCAGTTTTTATATTTGACATCCGCAACTTTATACATTATATTTATACTAATAATCTGGAGGTTATATGAGAAAGATATTTTTCTTTTTAGGACTTATTATCGTAAGTCAATGTGGTATTATTTATCGTACTCAAGCACAATCCGATAATTTCGACATCAACGCTTACAAACAATTTTTAAACTTAAACCAAAATCTCACTACTCAACAATTGCTGCAAATGCACTCTGCCGACTCGTTCGCAGCAAGAATATCACAAACTCAACCCACGCTTTACCTCGATAGTATTATTTTAAAATACAAACTTACTAATCATGAACAGTCTCTTCTAACTCAGCATGGGTTTATGGTGAGTGAACGGCTTTCCCGAAATACTTTCGGCGAGGCATTACTCGACATTTGGCATAAAGATTTACCTATCTTCGTTTCCACTGATGCAATACTACATACACTACACATGTCGTTCGACAATATTCTTATCGATGTTGAACGACAGATTCTTATTCCGAAATTAGGAGAACTGCTTACGAAACTTCACACACAAATTCCACAGCTTGCTGTAAGATATGCTACTAGTACAGCGATGACGCAATCGCTTAAGGATGTTGATGTATATTTAACGATTCCGCTTAAACTGTTAGGTCAAACCGTATCTCCTTACTATCCAGACAACAATGCAGTCATCACTCAATTATTGAATCTGATTTACGCCGAACAGCCGGCATATTATCCCCTGTTCTCAAGTGTGAGCCGTAAATTAGATTTCAGTCAATTCAAAGTCCGGGGTCATTATACAAACGAAAATTATCCCGAGCTTGCAAAATATTTTAAAGCAATGATGTGGTTGGGTAGAACCGAAATATATTTACTCGCTCCAAAATCGTTAGACCAACCACCTAAACCCGAAGATATACGACGGCAAACGATTGATGCAGTTCTAATATTAGAAGCCGCTCAATTAGCAAATGCATTTCCGATACTCGAGGAGATTGATAGCATAATCAAATTCTTTGTAGGTGAATCGGATAATGTTACTCTGCCAAACGTTCAGCAGCTTACGACAGCGGCAAATATTACTTATGCAAATCAGCTCTTGGATAATGCTACACTCCAAAAGTTCCAGGATACACTTAAAACAAAATCCTATGCTTTTCAGAGAATCTTATCACAAATACTCTACAGCGACCCGTTGAATCCTGACAGCATCGTTCCTGCATCAGCTTTCCTGCTATTAGGACAAAGATTTATTATTGATTCCTATGTTACAGGACAAGTTGTGTTCGACAGAATAAATTATAACGGAATTAGAATTCCCCGGATGCTTCCATCTACGTTAGATGTTTTGTTCGCTCTTGGTAACAACGCTTCAGCACAACTATTGCAGTCCGAGTTAGAGCAATACCACTACGGAACAAACCTCGCCGCACTCAGGTACCTCGTTGACTCTTATGGCTCAGATTTTTGGAGCGTTAGTTTGTTTAATCTTTGGTTAAATTCCTTACGCAAGTTAAATCCCCCAACAAACCGTGAACACCTTCCTCCGTTTATGCAAACTGCCGCTTGGTGGCAGGAGAAGATGAACACACAACTCGCTTCGTGGGCACAACTCAGGCACGATGTGCTGCTTTATGCAAAACAATCATACACGGGTGGAATTATCTGCTCGTATCCGTATAGTTATATAGAACCATTCCCTACATTCTATAATGCTTTAAAAACTTTTGCGCAAATTGCTAAAGATAAGTTTTCATTAATTAATTTCCCGGATGTTTATACCAAAACCAGAATACTAAACTACTTCACGCACATGGAAGGTGTTGTAGATACACTTAGAACAATTGCACAAAAAGAATTGGATAATATTCCTTTATCAAATTCAGAAAATAAATTTTTAAAACAGATGTTATTCACGGAGAGTATATGTGGAATCCAGTATAATGGCTGGTATTACAAATTATATTACACCGGTGATGAGGGATTTGAAAAAAAAGACCTAATAGTAGCCGATATACACACTGCACCAACCGATGCATCAGGATATCCTATTGGTTGGGTTTTACACGCCGGAACGGGTTTGATAAATTTAGGAGTTTTTATCGCTGAACTTTCGGGTGTCGGACAGATTGCGTTCGTGGGACCGGTGATGAGTTACCATGAATATTTATCGACAAACTTTTTAAGACTGTCCGACGAAGAGTGGAAAGCATCGTACTTATTTCAGTCAACCCGACCTTCGTTTGTAAATCTGTATCTTGCCGACAGCACCGGTAACTCAAGAGGTCCCGGACTGAATTTATTTACTTCTGTAAGCGACAAACCAAACGACATTCCGAAATCTTTTGTACTTCACCAAAACTTCCCTAATCCGTTTAACTCCTCAACAATTATTTCCTTTAGTATTTCTGAGGATTTAGCATACTCGAACGTGGAATTAAATATTTACAATATACACGGACAGGTTGTGAAGAAATTACTGAAAGAGTCGCTTCCCGCCAGAACATACTTTACTCGGTGGGATGGAACTGACGATAGCAACAAACCGGTAGCAAGCGGTGTGTATTTTTATAGACTCATAGTCGGCAATAATTTGTTAAGCGGTAAGATGAGTTTGATAAAGTAAAAATAAATTAACGAACAAAATATTTAATAGGATTAATAAAAATATGACCTACAGCATTCATCTAATTATCTTACTTATTTACCTCTGTGTTACTATCGTAAGCTCACAGGAATTATCGGTTTATGATGGTGAGCTTGGAGAACTTACCTGTGGTTTTATCTACACGCTCGATGCAGACCCAAACTCAGACAATCCCCTTGATCCCCCCTGGTCTGGTGGATGGGGAGCACCTCTTCGAGTTGTCTTAAAAGCACCTCCCGGAACACAATGGCAAATAAACTTTATTGCACCCGATTCTGCACGCAGTGTGGATGGAACTGCAATTCCTTGTTCATTCGCTCCAGATGGTGTTTTCTGGGAAGAACAACAGATTCGATGGAATCCTAAATTACCCAAAACAATTTCTGTCGGTCCAGAAAGTATAGCAACATTCCATCTCGGCATCGTCATTGATACGAGAACCATTAATAAATACAATAACTTTCAGGCAACAATACGTTGCCTTGCGATTGATATCCGTACAGAAGAAATTCTCCTTGCACCTGGAAAATTTTACATTCAGGTTCAAAGTCGCGTTGATCCAAATCAGAGGGAAGGAGAATTGAATAATTTATCGAGAGGTACTATATATACGGTTTCTCCATTCTCACCTACACAAAACTTAATCTCACCAATTCGTAACGGAAGAGAAGCGGGAAAACCTGCAATGGTTTCAATTATCACAGAACAACGAGAAACCCTTTTTGTGAAATTCGATTATCTTCCAGAAAATTTAATTGGAGAAACTGGAGCAAAAATACGATGCTCATTTACAGATAATGCTGTGTATTGGCATGAGGGTAAGAAATATTTGAATCCATATACTGGCGATACAATTACAAGCGGAGACGATGGAGTTGTAACAATATCCATTGGCATTACCGTAGCAATTCCTGAAACAACCTCTGCTGGAGAGTACGTGGGAATAATATATATGAAAATATTGATGAAAGAATTAGCGTGGGTTTCAGGAAACTATTTTTTTGTAATTGTTGATGAGGTACCTGAAAACTTCAAACTTTATTCTAACTATCCGAATCCTTTCAACACATCAACAAAGATACGATATGACCTTCCTGAAAATTCTCACGTTCTAATTCAGGTCTTCAATTTAGTCGGACAGGAGATTATTACACTGAAGGATGAATTACAGAAAGCTAATTCATACGAGATTGAATGGAATGCAATCGGTTTTCCGAGCGGTGTGTATTTTTATAGACTGAAAGTTGGTGATAATTTGTTAAGCGGTAAGATGAGCTTGATTAAATAATATTTTTACAGTAAAAGGAGAAAAAGTTATGCGCCTTTTTATCGGATACTTGAGCTTATTGATACTTTTCAATAGTGTAGTTTCAGCACAAGCGCAATTAGTAGTTTCGGATTTTCTTATCAGCGAAGAGAATGTTCCATCCACATTTGTTCAGAAAAACGTGAGAGTTTTTCCAAATTCAACAAAAGGGTTCATTGCTGCTTGGGAAGATAATCGAGACGGGATTCCTGGTTTCTATGCTCAAAAATTTGATTTGTATCATAATCCAATTGGAAAAAATTTTCCTGTATCTTCCAATTCTATGTTCAGATTCATAAATAATAATTGGTTTCTCTCGATTGGTCATCAAATATCGGCTGGTTATTGGGACGATCAATTTATGATTGTCAGCGGAACGTTTCACGATTCTATCGGTAACATGTTAACATCCAAAACCCTTGACTGGGCGATTCTTCCTTGGTGTGGCACAGGCTACCTCGGTGTAGATTACCATTCTGCAAGCACACTCAATCAATTTTTATTCCTTATGCGCAATGACGGTCGTATATCTATTTCTAAATATGACAGCATCGGTAACCGACTATACTTTCAGGAGGATTTACTGGAATATCCAAAAAAGGCAGTGGATGCTACGATTGCAGCAAGTACTTCTGGAACATATCTGATGACATGGTTAGAGATCGATGAGAACTATATTGAATCTGGCTATTTCGGAACTTTTTACGATACGAACGATTCAATAATTATTTCAGAAGTCCCTCTTGGTTTTCCAACAAGATCATCTAATGAACCTTACTTCTTGGATAGAAGCAATTTGATGAAGACAGTGTGCTTACAGGATACTGCTTATTTAATATTAGTCGCAAACACAGATTCAGGGTATGTGTATTATCGGAAGTTTAATCTGCAAGGAGATCCATTATCAGAAGTTAAACGACATGCAATACCAATCATTGGAACAACGGACAACTA
Organism: Bacteroidota bacterium; assembly: GCA_030017895.1. Lineage (NCBI taxonomy): Bacteria > Pseudomonadati > Bacteroidota > Bacteroidota bacterium. Next base: position 16,675 of record JASEGV010000057.1, read on the forward strand.
TCTAAATAACTTTTCCATTTCTAATATTCAAAACGACAAATTTAATATTATACTCACAAATTCGGAATACCGTTTGGGCAATATATTTTTAACCAACCATTTATTTACGTTCAACACTGCCGGCAACCCAGAAGATGATGTGCTAACCGACAGCATGCAAAGCTATAATTTAGGAGAAAGTTTTATTAAAATATCAGATAGTACCTTATATATTGGAACCGGCGCCAACAACGATGCATATCTTACTAAATTACAATACTTCTCACCAATTGATAACGTCAAATTAAATGATGATGAAGTTGGCAGCAACGAGGTAGCACCATTCATAACAAAGGTCGACGACAACCACTTCTTCACATGCTGGCAGAACGAAGTTAAATATGTAGGGCAACTGCTCGATAATTTTGGGAATAAGGTTAGAAATCCTATAATGCTCGAAGGGAAGCCATGTGAGTTCTTCTCTGATTGGTCATTCATAAATACTTGGCGAAAAAATTCTGTCTCCGGTTTTACGCTTTATAACTCCGATTGGAACGTAGCAAAACGAGATACAATAGCGGTTTGTCAGATTTTTGGCGATGCTAAAATTCTAACAGATAGTTCATTCGTGATTCTGTATTCAAAAAACGAAAGCGACGTTTGGCTTACTCTGTACAATAAAAATGGAATTGAAATTTTATCAAGAGAGGTGGTATCAACCGACCAAACATACGGATTAACAATTTTTATCAACGACAAGAATTCGTTTTGGATACGCTTCGGACGTAAAGTACAATTGTTTTCAAATTCACTTGAACCGTTAACAATTGCCACAATCGCCAATGCATCTTTGCATCTGGAAGGTGATAAATTCCTCCGTGTTCGTCAAGAATACTTATACCTTAGACCGCAATACTATGGAACAATCATTATGTCAACGGGTGATACAGTAAAAAATAAATTTTTACTTACAAATTACGCTTCTGAGTTATCGTACGGAAGACTTACGTCAAGAAGTTTTATCGTAATATATAAGACGGGTAATATGATTTATGCGAAAGCATTCTCGAATGACGGTATACAAGAGCGGGACTCTGTATTAATCCATAGTCCAAACGAAAAAAGTAAACAGCAAGGAACCTATGCTGTACACAACAATAAGGTTTTCTTTATCTGGTCGGAGACACGTACACCATCTCATGGATACAGTATCTACGGAAGTGTTTTTAATGTTTCTACATTTGTGAATGTCCAGGAAACACAAGAGAATAAAATTCCATTATACTTTAATCTTGAGCAAAATTATCCCAACCCCTTCAATCCAAGCACTACTATCCACTTCTCGCTACCGAAAGAATCGCACGTTACACTCAAAGTGTACAACATGTTAGGTCAAGAAGTAATGACGGTTTTGAATGAGGATAAAATTGCAGGAAGATATGACTTGAAAATAAATGGAACATTACTGGCAAGCGGCGTTTACTTTTACAGATTAGTTGCAGGTGATCCTTTGCTTCGCTCAGGACAAGTTTTTGTTTCGACGAAGAAATTTATATTTTTAAAATAGTATGTATGTGCGACTCACTTTGGAAGCGAGTTGCACATTTTTAACAAACAAATAACGGAGCTATTATGAAAAAATTCTGGATTTCTTTCATCGTGATATTTATTGCGATGAGTATTTTAAGTTTCATCATTCACGGTCTGATTTTAGGACCGACTTATCAATCGGACGAAATGAAAAACATCTGGCGAGCTGATATGATGTCGAAGATGTGGATTTATTACATCGTCTATTTATTTATTTCCTTCTTTTTTGTACTAATTTTTTCAAAAGGATATACGGGTAAAGGAATCATGGAAGGTGTTCGATACGGGATATATGTCGGCTTTCTTATGTCAGTACCGATGGCATACAGCACTTATGCGATGATACCGATACCGTACTCTGTTGCAGCTCAATGGTTTGTTTATGGAATGATACAATATACTATTCTGGGCGCCATAGTAGCCGCAATATACGGGAAGACTACCAAACAAGCTGTTGCGTAATTTGATTTGAAATTATGATTTCAAGGGCGTTGTTAGTTTAAAGCGGGAACGCCCTTTTTTATTTGTTTCAAATCAGCATATTTTATAAATTGAATTCAGAATCCGTCAGTTGACAGATGAACATTAGAACAATAAATGAAGAATACAATTCCTGCCAGCTACAAACTAATTTGGCAAACCGTCAAACAGATCCCAAAAGGCAAAGTGGCGACTTACGGTCAGGTTGCAGAATTGTCCGGCTTGATAAAACAAGCCCGACTAGTAGGCTACGCGCTCCACAACCTGCCTGACGACACTAATATTCTGTGGCATCGAGTAATCAACTGGAAGGGAAAAATTTCTCTTCCTAAAAATTCGAAAATCTATAAATCGCAGCGGTTGTTTTTAAAAATAGAAAGTATTATTTTCAATAAAGACAAAATTGATTTTGAAAAATACGGTTGGTTGAACTCGTTAAATAAAAAATGGAGAAAACTATGAAACAATTTATTATATTTTGTATTGCTGTATTTGTTTTAATACCATATACAAATTCCTGTAAACGCTCCCCGACTGAGCCGGTTGAAAAAGATACAGCTAGAATAACACCTCTTAAACCCAACATTTATATCTATCCCGAAGCAAAAACCGATTTATTTGTTTCTTTAAAATTTCCAGTCGGCGGTTCAGTTACTGTTTCCGAACCTCCTTACCAAAATGGTTGGAATATCACTGTCGAACCTTCAGGTAGAATAAATGATGCTTACGATTATCTTTTTTATGAAAGTGAAAATCCTGACCTTTGTCAGTATAAGTCGGGTTGGGTTGTAAAACATACTGACCTTGCATCATTTTTCACCGATAACATGCTTGCCACAGGTTTTTCGCAGCGAGAAATTAACGACTTTTTAGATTACTGGATACCAATACTAAACTCACATCCATTTTATATTATCTATCCTCAGTATAAATCGGATATTGAAAAGATGATTCAATTAGAATTTTCCCATCAACCGGATAATATACTCCGCCTCTTCTATACGATTAAAGGTAGTATCGATGGGGAAATAAACTTACCCGAACCATTAATTCCGATTTTCAGCAGGAGTGGCTTTTCCGTAGCTGAATGGGGTGTAATTTTGAAATGAGAACTAATCAGGATGAGTATCACGACATTTTAAAACCAAATGAGTAAAGCCGAAACCCCGGGAACCGCAGCAGTCCGATATTTGAGAGAGAAAAAAATAAACTTCATTCCGCACTTCTACAAATACGAAAAACACGGCGGAACGAAAGTGGCATCAAGCTCATTAAACATTCCCGAGCATAACACGATAAAAACAATCGTTATGGAAACCGACAGCAAACAACCATTCATCGTTTTGATGCCCGGCGATATGGAAGTTTCAACCAAACAACTTGCAAGAATAATCAGCGTGAAGCACATTGAACCTTGCGATGAGCGGACGGCTGAAAAGCACACGGGATATATCTTCGGCGGAACAAGTCCGTTTGGAACACGCAAGCAACTTCCCGTTTATGTTGAGAAAACAATTTTCAATTTGAATAAAATTTATATTAATGGAGGTAAGAGAGGGTTTTTAGTAAAGATCACTCCGAAAGATTTGGAGAATGCCCTTCCGATAACTAAAGGGCATCTCTAAAATCTTATTTTGGCAATAAAAATCAACGTGATTGTAAACGCAGTCACTAACTGGGGTTGCCTG
>JASEGV010000058.1 GCA_030017895.1 Bacteroidota bacterium
ACGACGATAAAATCTATAACACTAAACTTATATTTGAATTTTTGGAACTGCCCTTTAATTAAAAACCGAAACCAAATAATTTGAATTGGTATTTGTAAAATACATTCCAAAATTCCACCCAATAAAAATAAATTACTTTGTGGAACTACTGAAATATAAACTAATCCAAATTTATAAGCAAGCAAGCTTGATATCGAAAAACCCATCCCGCCCCCGATAAACCAAAAAGGAATTCGTGTAAAAAAAGCCCAAAATGAGAACGGATTAGCCATCATCTTCGAGATCGTAGCATACCATAACCTTTCCGTAGCCCAGCCAAAGAAAAATAAACTACTCGAAATTAAGAAAATCCCAAGAAAATAATGTTGGTCGATTATTTTATTAAATATGAATGATACAGCCAAAACGAGTAATGTTAAACCTAAACTATAAACAAAATTAATTATCGTCCCCCAGAATGGCTTTTGAAACCGGTTTTGTAATAAATATTTTACTAAAATTCTTCCTTCTACCATGATTTATTTTTTAATTTATCGTTGAGTAACTGATAAAATATGGCTAACGTCGCCCGCTCCTTCGCGAACTAAAATTGGATGTTCAGTTGTGAAATCGAGAACGGTTGAAGGTCCGGAAATATTATTACCGCCATCCAATATTAAATCAACTTTTTTGCTGAATAATTTTATAATAATTTCTGGATTGTTAATAACTTCACCGATGTCGTCCGTTACGCTGGCACTTAAAATAGGATGACCTAATTCTTTTACGAGCAATTGTGAGACAGTATTATTCGGGACACGAATTCCAACAGTCTTCCGTTTTGAAATTAAACTTTTCGGCAGTTGTTTTAAACGGCTGGCAGGCAGGATGAATGTAAACGGACCGGGAATTAATTGTTTCATAATTCTGTACGCTTGATTTGATACAAGTGCATATTCGCTGATGTGGCTTAGGTCAGAACAAACAAAACTGAATGGTTTCGATCTATTCTGATTCTTAATCTGATAAATTCTCTCGATTGCTTTTTTACTAAACACACTACACCCTATTCCATACACTGTATCGGTCGGATATATTATCACCCCATCGTTTTGTAAAACTTCTACCGCACGTTTGATATGGCGTCCTTGTGGTGTTACATTATGTACTTTCAATTCCATATTTTTGTCTCTTCCGGTAATTTATTTTAATGAATTTAATTATAAAGCACAAGTATATTTGAATAAAATTAAAAAAATATCTAACTTAAGTAAAAAATATATGCTAATTACGTTCGAGGGTTTAGATTTCTCGGGTAAAACCACCCAAATCAAATTGTTAACCGACAAGTTGCGGCAACACAGCTACGATGTTATTGTAGTCCGCGAACCGGGCGGCACACCAATTTCAGAAAAAATCCGGGAAATTCTTCTTGATAAAAAAAACTTGGAAATGACTCAAATTGCAGAGCTTTTGTTGTTTTCGGCAGCCCGAACCCAGCTTGTCAGTCAGATTATTATTCCAGCGTTGCAATCCGGAAAAATTGTTATATGCGATAGATATGACGATTCGACAACCGCATATCAGGGTTGCGGCAGAGGGATTCCGTTGGAGGCAGTTAAACAAATCAACAAGCTGGCAACTTTAGGAACTGTTCCCGATATTACTTTTTTTATTGATATTCCATTAAGTGAAGTAGCACATCGGCTAAAAGAGTCAAAAGCATCTGCCGACAGGATGGAATCGGCGGGCGATGCTTTTTATGAAAAAGTCAGAAAGGGATTTTTTGACATTGCTAAAAGTGAACCGGAAAGATTTTTAGTAATCGACGGTAACCGCAGAATCGATACTGTGGCTGATGAAATTTGGAAGATAATTAGCTTAAATTTAAGTTAGTAGAAAAGGATTTTTGTTATGAATAAAATTAAAATTAATAAATATTTTGCAATTATAACTATTGCTTTAATAACTGTCGCATTCGGATTTACAGTTGCCGATTCAGATTATTTTTTCAAGATTAATAAAAGCATAGATATTTTTGGAAGAGTTTTTAAAGAAGTATCGTTGAATTATGTGGATGAAATTGACCCTGAAGTTTTTGTTAATTCAGGAATTGAAGGAATGCTGAAGACACTTGACCCATACACGAATTTCATACCGAGCGCCGAGGCAAGCGACGTTGAACTTATTACAACAGGAAAATATGGAGGTATCGGAATCTCAATAAGTATGCGCGATGGATCGATAATCATTACATCGCTGATGGAAGGTTACACTGCACAGCGACAGGGACTTCGCATTGGGGATCAAATTATAGATGTAGATGGGAAATCGATGATTGGAATTAAACCCGAAAATGTGCGGCACTTAACCCGAGGCGAACCGGGAACCGAAGTAAAACTGAAAGTAACACGCGAAGGTGAAGCCAAAGCACTTGAATTTGTTTTGATAAGGGAAGAAATTCGCCTCAAAAATATTTCATATTCAGGTTTTGTAAAAGATAGTATTGCAATAATTCGTTTGGATAGGTTTACACGGACAGCAGGAGATGAGTTACGACTTGCGATAAAAGAATTGAAATTAAAAGGAGAATTAAAAGGTTTAATTATCGACCTCAGAGATAATCCCGGAGGATTGTTGGAAGCTGCCGTTGATATTGTTTCGAAATTTATTCCAAAGAACAGCCTGGTTGTTATCACAAAAGGCCGACGTGCGGAGTCGGAAGTAAAATTCTTTTCAACCGAAGAACCGATGCTGCCCGATGTACCATTAGTTGTATTAGTTAATAACAACAGCGCCAGTGCAAGCGAAATTGTTGCAGGCGCTCTTCAAGATTTAGACAGAGCTGTAATCGTCGGCACTACTACATTCGGAAAAGGTTTAGTGCAAAATATTTTTCCTCTTCCTTACAACACTCAATTAAAAATGACTACTGCGAAGTATTATACACCAAGCGGCAGATGTATTCAAGAAAGAGATTATATTCATAAAAGTAAAGAAGGATTATTCACAGTTACACCCGACAGCCTGCGAAAAAACTTTTTTACAAAAAACAGAAGAAATGTTCAGGATTTGGGTGGAGTTCATCCCGATACAACCGTTTTAGATTCTCAACCGAGTGGTATTTATAACGAACTAATGAGGAAAGCGATGTTCTTCAAATTTGCAACTCAATATATTTCAACACATAAAGAACCACCGACCAATTTTTCGGTGAACGGTGAATTGTGCAGTGAGTTCATAAAATATCTTGATGAGAACAAGTTTGTTTTCGAGGATGAAGCAGAAACCAAGTTAGAAGACTTGAAGAAGTATGCAGAAAAAAATAAGTACAGCGAAATAATTATTAAAGAAATAGGTGAATTAAAAACGAAATTCACCCTCCTAAAAAGCAACGCTGTGGAAGCCAATCGGAATGAAATTGTAAAAGCTTTGAGGATAGAAATAATGAGCCGCTACAAAGGAGAGCAAGGAAGGTTTGAAGCGTCGTTTGTTGATGATAATCAGATTTTAGTTGCAATTGAAACTCTAAAAAATATGAAACTGTACAAGAAAATCTTGAGCATCGAATAAATGGATTTCTTATCTCTCATAATTTTATTGCTGATAGGATGTATCGTCGGATTTTTAGCCGGATTTTTTGGAGTTGGCGGCGGCGTGATTTTAGTGCCGGTGCTCCTGTTTTTTTTCGCAACTCAAACCATAGATGCAAGGATAATAACCCATCTTGCAATGGGAACGAGTTTGTTTATTGTAGTATTTGCCTCTTTTGCAAGTGCCCTCAAACATCAAAAACAAGGGAATGTTTTTTGGAAAGGCGTTTTGTTTATAGGAGTTTCGAGCATAATAACGGCGGCAATCGGGACTACTGTTGCGGCTGCAATTCCCGGTGAAGTATTACAAAAATTTTTCGCAATTGCTGTTCTCACGGTCAGCTTGCGTCTGTTTTTCGAGAAAACTAAAACTGAAACAGCAGGACATTTTAATCCGAGCCCAATAAGACTCGTGATAATCGGTATTACAGTCGGCTTTTTATCGGCATTGACCGGCATTGGCGGAGGAGTCTTCTCCATTCCGCTGATGTATTTTCTTGCAAACTTTCCTATCAAACGGGCAATCGGAACATCTTCAGCGACTGTAATTATTACGGCGTCAACGTCAGTTATCGGGTATGCATTGAATGGTTACGGAAATGTTCATCTGCCGGCATACACAATCGGTTTTGTAGATTACCTGCATGCAATACCTTTAATTATCGGTACTGTTATAGTAGGTCCGTTTGGTGCTGCTGCAGCAAATAAAACATCTTCGCTGATGCTTCGGAAATTATTTGCTATATACTTATTTGCAAATTCAATTTTTATGTTTATTAATTAAAAGGTGGATATGAACTTTAACGGAATTATTGTCGCTGTTGCAACCGGTATTTTAATTTGGTTCGGACATATTTGGGTTGTAAAACTTTTCAAATGGTCGGGAACAAAATTGTGGTTTGTTCCTTTGATAGTTGGTTTTATTTTTATGACTGCGTCGTTGAATTCAGAGAACGATACACTATCGGCTGTTTTCGCAATTGGAACTGTAACTTTTTTCTGGGGAATTAAAGAGTTATTCGAGTATAAACAAAAACATAATCAACAAATTTAAAAGGATTAAAAAATGGCAAAAGAAACAAACGAATTATTTTCTGCCGGTAATTTAGCAAAACTTTTACAAGTATCACCCGCAGTACTTAAAAAAGCAATCGAAGCGAGCAAGGTAAAACCCGATGCAAAAAAAGGTGTATGCTCGTACTATTCTGCAAGCACGGCTGAAAAAATTAAAAAACATTTGAAGAAGTGATGACCCGAATACCGGGTCTGTTCTCGAACAGAATTTTAAAAGGATGGCACTTTTACTATCCGAAGACGCAACATATAATCGGCATCATTTACTGCTATCCCACGAAGTCGAAATACGTTACAAAGAAAGCCTTCGGCTACGTTTAAAGCATTTTGGGCATCCACGATTTCAAGGCTTTCATAACTGTCGATGTTAGCAAGACCTTTAATTTCAATATTTGGTCCTCCTACCGTTCCGTGTGTGCTACCAAAGTGCATTAAATAATTACGAAGATTTTTCAAGTCAACAAAATCCTTCCCGATCCCAGAATCTATTATATGTTTACGCCTTAAAATAACTTTTGGGAATTCTTTTAATTTATATTCAAGTGTTTTTCTATCACTTATTGTTTAGTGTTCCGTTCCGATTTGCATCGGAACGAAATGTTTCGAGAGACCCTTAAGTCAACACTGCAATTTCTTAAACCATTGCAAGAACTCTAACCGGACTTCCAGAGCCGTTTTCTAATTTTAGCGGAGCTATAATCAAAATAGCCCCAAAGGCAGGCAGCTGTTCAAGATTTGCTATATTTTCTAGCGCATATTTGTTTGCTTCGAATAAAACTTTATGAGCAGGGAAGTCGGTTGAATATCCACAATCGATACTCAAAGTTTCCACACCGATACCATTTATGTTTCGTTCGTTAATTAAAAACTTAACTGCCTCTTCTGAAAAACCGGGAAAGTGCATCGCCCCGTTTTTATCCTGATTCAGGTAAAGTTTTGGTTCGTTCCAATATTTCTTCCAACCAGTGTGCATTAAAACAACGGAATTGTTTTGTATCGAGCCAAACTTCTCTTCCCATTCTAAAACATCATCTACTGTTAAAGCATAATCGTGATTATTCATCACCTTTTCCTGAACGCTGATAACAACTGCCGGTATAATTAGATTGTCGAGAGGAATTTGATCAATTGTTAACTTGCCTTCACATCCATGTGCGGGTGCATCGATGTGTGTGCCGAAATGTTCGGGAATGCTGAACAACCGAGAATAAAAACCGTCCGTCTTATAATCTGTCGTAGTGATAGGTAAGTATTTCGCGGAATGTGTATCGGAGGGCCATGTCGGAATATTCATGCCGATTGTGTGGGTGAGGTCAATTATGTTTTGTTTGTGTTTAATAGTCATCTATTCGGTCTGCGACTTTGAACGTGTTGGAGATAAGCATCGCAATCGTCATCGGTCCGATGCCGCCTGGTACTGGCGAAATTGCACTTGTAATTTTCGATACCGATTCGAAATGAACATCACCAACAATACGATAGCCATTTTTTGCAGCAAGGTCATCAACCCGGTTGATACCAACATCAATCACAACCGCGCCGGGTTTAACCATTTCGGCGGTGATTATTTCCGGTTTTCCGATTGCCGCAATAAGAATGTCGGCTTGTTTTGTATAAATAGAAATATCTTTTGTTCCTGTATGTGCAATTGTTACAACAGCATTTGCTCCGGCTTGCTTTTGCAAAAGCATATTTGCAACAGGTTTTCCAACGATGTTGCTCCTGCCAACAACAACAACGTGTTTGCCCGAAGTTTCTATTCCTGATCTAATCAGCAGTTCTTGTATCCCTGCCGGTGTGCACGGACGCAGGGAATCCTGCCCGATTAGTAATTTGCCAACATTTATTGGGTGGAAGCCGTCAACATCTTTGCTGTAATCAATCGCTTCAATGATTTTATTTTCATCAATATGTTTAGGCAGGGGAAGCTGAACTAAAATGCCATGGATAGTTTTGTCAAGGTTGAATTTGCTTATGAGTTCGAGTAAAAATTCTTCGGAGGTTTCGGCGGGAAGTTTTTCGGTTATGGAATAAAACCCGACTTCGTCGCAAGCTTTGTTTTTCATTTTCACATAACTTTGCGATGCAGGATTATCGCCAACTAAAATAAAAGCTAAACCGGGAGTAATTCCTTTTTGTGTTTTCAGATGAAGTGTTTTGTTTTTTATTTCCGATTTTATTTCTTCGGAAATTTTCTTTCCGTCTAAAATTTGAGCTGACATTTTATTAACCGAAGCTTGGAAAAACGATGCTTTCAAATTTGATTGCTTTGCCGGTTTCTGAATCAACTTTTATGTAAGCGCCGCAGAAACGGACATCGTGGCTTGCCATTTCGTATTTATAGGGAACGCCATGTATAAAACGTTTTATGGCGATATCTTTTTTCATCCCGATTACAGAATCGTAGGGTCCTGTCATCCCAACATCCGATATATATGCAGTACCCTTTGGTAATATTCTTCCGTCGGCAGTGGGTACGTGTGTATGTGTTCCGATAACTGCACTTGCCCGCCCGTCAAGGTGCCACGCGAGAGCTATTTTTTCTGCAGTTGCTTCGGCATGGAAATCAACAATTACAGTTTTGGTTTGATCGATAATTTTACTTAAAGCCCAATCGGCAGTTTTGAAAGGGTCGTCGATGGGTTGCATGTAAACTCTGCCTTGTAAATTTATAACGGCGATTTTCCCTTTCTCACCTAAATCGTAAACTATATATCCGTTTCCGGGATTTTCGCGCGGATAATTTAATGGTCGCAGAACTGTTCTGTTCTCGGCAAGTACTTTACGAGCATCCCATTTATCCCATAAATGATTACCGCCGGTAATTACATTCACACCCAGACCGGAAATTTTAGCCACTAACTCGGCATTAAGTCCTTTGCCGTCGTTCAGGTTCTCGCCGTTAGCGATACAGAAATCGATTTGATATTTTTGGAAGTAGCTCTTGAGCAAAGTTTCGGTAACTTCGATACCGGGTTTCCCAATAATATCGCCGATGAACAAGATATTTAATTGTTTAGACGACATAAGTTTCTGCTCCAATATACAAAAAAAAGGTAAAAGCTAAAAAATTCAGTTTATTTTTCTTTCGGTGATAAGATTTTTAGAACTCATCAGCAATTGAAATATTTCATCAATGTGAAAAGGTTTTGCTGCGAAGTAATCGACTCCGGTGTTTGTAATGTCCTGATCTTTTAAATCTCGTCCCCAACCTGAAATAAGTATAACCGGAGTGATGGGATTGATTTCTTTAATTTCTTTTGCGACTTGCCAGCCGTTTATTTCGGGCATACCCAAATCGGTGAAGACGATATCTACTTTTTCTTGCTTGAATTTATCAATCCCTTCTCTACCATTTTTAGCAAGAATAACTTTGTAATCAGCTTCTTTTAAAATTTCTGCAAGCAAAATTCTAATTTCTTCCTCATCATCAACAACGAGTACCGTGAGGTGTGAATCTTGTGTATGCCCGTTTGAAGAAACTGAAATAGCATTTTGTGGTTTATGCACTGAATTCTCTATGTTGACTTTCGGGAAAGTAATAGTAAATTTGGTTCCCTTCCCTGTTTCACTTGTTACACGAATGTCTCCTTGACGTTTTGTTACAAGCATTTTCACTATCGACAAACCGAGTCCGGTACCTTTATCTCCTTTTGTGCTGTAGAAAGGAGTGAAAATTTTTGAAAGAGATTCTTGAGGGATACCCGTTCCGGTGTCTTCAATCTCGATACTGTAAAGGCGGTCTAAATTTTTTGTTCTAATTGTCATTGTCCCGCCTTCTGGCATCGCATCGACTGCGTTTAAAATTAAATTAGTTAAAATTTCTCGCAGCTCAGACCCACTGCCGAAGACTATTGGTAATTTATCGAAATCTTTGTGGATTGTAATCTTCACACCTCGTTGCTGTGCCACATCCTTCCATTTAGTTTGAGTAAGGTCGATAGTATCTTCGATTATCAAGTTTACATCTATAGCCGATGCGTTATCTTCAGCTTTCTTTTTGGCAAAGTCCTGCAAACGTTTTACAGTTTCGGCTCCGTCCATTGCAGCTTTTAAAATGATGCTCAGATCGTTTTTCATCTTTTGATCTGTTGAACGAAGTTGCAACAACTGTGTCCGTCCTACTATTACGCCAAGCAGGTTGTTAAAATCGTGAGCGACCCCGCTTGCCAAATCGCCGATGGCTTTCATTTTTTCGCCGTGAATGAGCATTGCCTGCGATTCGTGTAATTTTTCGTAAGCCTTTTTGAGGTCCTCGTTGGCTTGGCTTAACTGGTTGTAGAGGCGGGCATTTTCAAGTGCACTGTTTAATTGCGCTGCATAGAGATTGAAAATGGAGACATCTTCCTGTTTAAATTCATCTGAGTTTATCAATGCAAGACCGATAACATCATCGAAAACGACAAGTGGTACAGATATCGAACGGTTGCGGTAACCGACTTCGTTCGCAATTGATTCGATTGCTTCACGCGGGATATTACGGGGAAGAATTTCAATGAGCCGACTGATAGAATGTTCGTTTAAAACTGTTTTTTTATGATCGATTACGCTGACTAAACCCGGAAATTTTTTGTAAGGAATCCTGTAGGTATCGAACCTAAAATTAAAAAGTTTTTCCATACCCCGCAGAATTCCCTGATCAAAAGTAGTACGAGCAATTTTTAAAGTGTTGCCGTCTTTCAACAATATTATAATATTGTAACCGAGCCGCCGGATAGCTTTCGAAATTGAATCGAATATCTCCGCTTCTGTCGTTGTGCGTGAGAATGCCTGCGAAGCTATAAGCAGCGAAATAATTCGTTCCTGATGGCGCTTCTTCTCCGTTAAATCGTGCCCGATTCCACGATAACTGATTATTTTGTCGTCATCACCATGCACTGCTGTAGCAGTTTCGATGATAGTGATTTTTTCTCCGTTCTTTTTTTTTATTTGTATTTCAAAATCCACGACGTAACCTGCTGTCCGTATCTCGGTTACGAAGCGTTCCATTTCATCTTGATTTACATACACATCTTTTGGAACAAAAAGATTGAACACTTCTTCTTTGGTTTCGTATCCTAATAGTTCTACGCCTGCCTGGTTAATCGAAATAAAACGCCCCTCGGTGGTTATCTCGAATATAAAATCTTTAGATTCTTCAAAGAGTTGCCGGTATTTTACTTCCGACATATATGCTTGCTTTTCGAGGAGTTTCTTTTCGGTAATGTCCCGGATGAACGATGATATTCCGATAATTTTCCCCGTCATGTTGCGTATCGGTGATACTGTGAGTAATAAGTTGAGCACACTTCCATATTTACTGATGCGTTCAACTTCTAAATTATTAAAAGTTTCACCTTTTAAAACGCTATCATATAATTTTTTCCATTCAGTATAATGATCAGGAGGAACTGTTGCTACTACAGATTTTCCGATTATTTCTTTAGCTGTGTAACCGTAAATTCGTTCGCAGGCATGGTTCCAAGTTACAACTTTTGCATCTAAGTCGAAGGTAGCAATTCCATCGGCAGAATTAACTATTATATTTTCCAGATAGCTGTATGTTTCGGCAAGTTGACGCTCTAAAGTTTTTAATTCCGTTATGTCGATACCATTTACAATTATTCCGTTTATGTTTAAGTTGATCTCATATCGGGGACTGATATTGTAAACCGAATATCTTATTCCGTTGTTGCGTGATTTAACTGTTGCATGAATTCCCTTTATCGATTTACCGCTTAAAATTTCAGTCAGGCTGTCGCGAGTCAGTGTGTTCTGCGTGCTGTCGGAAATAAAAACGTCGAAATAATTTTGCCCCTTAATTTCGTCTATAGTATAACCTAAAAATGTTTCTGCCGGTTGATTTATGTAAATAATGTTTCCATAAATATCCAAAAATATCAGTATGCCGTTTATATTCGTTACGAGGGTGCGATACCACTCCTCAGATTCTCTGAGTTGGTTCTCTAACTTTTTCTTTTCAGTGATATCCTGTGATGTACCAAGAATTGCATACGGATTTCCATCATCGTCGCGCAGTAATTTGTTTGTAAGTTGTATTATTATTTCGCGTCCGCCTTTAGTTTTTTCAATCAAATCTCCTGAATAATTACCACGAGTTTTTAAATCGTTCGTAATATCATCCATATTTTTGGATAGAGCCTCATCGCCGCCTGCTAAAACCGATATGTTTTGCCCGATAAGTTCTTCGGTAGTATAGCCACTCATTTTGGCTTTTGCTTCGTTCACAAAAATAATATTATTTTCAAGGTCTGTTAATACAACTCCATCCGAAACATTTAGAATTACATCCGACAACAAGTGCAGCTTGCGGTCGTTCTCTTTTTTTGCCGTTATGTCGATATAGCTTCCGACAACAACCGTTTGCTTCCCGTCTGTAATTCGTTTTAATCTTAATTCAATAAAGAGTTTCTTTTGATGTTTATTTTGTAAAAGTATTTCGCCATGCCAATACTCATTTTTTTTAATAACATCAATAATATTTAAATCCTTATTGAGAAATCCGAAATCAAATTCGAATATCTTATTTATCGGTTTGCCTATAACTTCATCGGATTTCCAACCGAACAAATGTTCTGAAGGAGAATTCCAGAAGTTTATTTTCCCTTCTTTATCTGTGGTGATAACAGGGATATCAACTCCCGATATTATTTTTTCTTTGACTGAATTTTGTGAATGTGTGTTTATTATTGAATTCAAAATCGGCAGGTAGTCGGGGGTCTTAGTAATTACGTTATGAACACCCAGATCTATAAATTTCTTTTTTTTGTTCTCATCGGATTCATCCATCAAAACAATAACAGGAAGTTTGGTAGAAAATTTTTTGATGTTTGCAGATAATGAAGGAGGCACCAACGCGCCTTTGCCGCAGTTGGTTAACATAATTTGATAATTTTCATTATCAAGAAGTCGGGCAGCAGATTTAAAGTTGGTAGGAGTTATCTGAAAGACAAGATTCTCTTCTGAAAAATATTTTTGTAAAGATGTAGCTTCGTTTGGATTATCTGTAATAAATAGTATTTTACTCATGAAACGAAGAATTAATCAATCTTTAAGAGAGAGAATTTTCTTAAGCATATTATACTCAGTTCTCATTTCTTCTCGTGCGCTGCGGAGGGCTTGGATTTGTTCCTCGAGTTTGTTGACGTTATCTGTAATCATTTTGAAATACTTTGCAGTGCTTTCGTCGGGTTTACTTTTAGATTGAAGTTGAAAAAGTGCCAGTCGGATAACACCGAGAGGATTATTTATTTCGTGTGTTATATGAGCCAATACTGAATTTATACTCATAATTTTTACCCGGATAGAATCGAACTCTTCTGCTTTTTTCTGTACTTCAGATTCTTTTAATAAACTGCTGAACGTCCACGAAAAAGTTGGAAGCGTTATCTCTGCAATGTTTAAAATATGGTCGATACCTGCTGACTTCTGAGATTGCGATAAGTTGGCTTCGCTTTGTGATGTAAGAAGAATGAGCGGCATCCTGAAATTTTTTCCACGAAGAAAATTAGCCATCTGAATTACATTGTTTGTGGCTAATTTTTCTCCGATAAAAACCAAATCATAAATAGGCGACTTTGCTTCGACGAAAGATTCAAATTTTGTTTCATTTATCCTTTGCAGGATAACTTTACCTTTTAGAGCTAATTTTAATTGTTCTTCAAGCACAACCGGTTCTAACTTAGTCGGTTCTACTAACAGTATATAAACAGAGTCCATTATTATTCACTTTTAACGATAGGCAATATGCACAAAATATGTATCAATATCAAGATATTTATTATGAAGAAATCTAGTGGTTTGCTTTTTATATAAGTTTTTATCAATTTTTAGTAGAAACGTGTTATCCAAAAGGAAAAGCTATGAAAAAGATGACTTTTATAATTATCGTAACTTTGATATTCTTGTATAGCGTAACAACACTATGCGGAACCGGAATAGGCAAATATGCGAGCGAATTTATGGCAATTGGTGTTGGCGGAAGAGCTTTAGGTTTAGGGGGTGCATACACAGCAATCGCTAACGATGTTACAGCGGGTTACTGGAACCCTGCAGGTTTATCGAAAATAAATTATCCACAACTTTCGCTAATGCACTCTGAACAATTTGGAAGTCTGGTCAATTACGATTATGCCGCTGCTGCTTTTCCTGTCGGTTCAAATTCGAGTGTCGGAGTTAGCGTAATCCGGCTTGGTGTTGATGCAATTCCAGATACACGCGGCGCCTTAATTGACGAAGACGGGGACGGGATTTTTGACGACAATGAACGACTTGATAAAAGCAAGATTTCGTATTTCAATACTGCCGATTGGGCTGTGTATTTCACTTACTCAAAAAAACATAGCGACAGATTATCTTACGGTGCAAATATTAAACTCATTCGACGTGATATGAGTGTAGGATCCGCAACAGGAATTGGATTTGATGTAGGAATACAGTTCTCGCCTTACGAAAATTTCTTCATCGGTGCTAACTTGCAAGATGCTACGACAACTTTTCTCGCATGGAACACCGGCACGAATGAGTTAATCACTCCAACGCTCAAACTCGGATCGGCATACCTTATTGAAGCACTAGGTGGAAGGTTTATTCCGGTTTTTGATGTAGATATCCGATTTGAAAATCGCCGGTATGCTTCGAACGTAAATTTAGGACCTGTAAGTTTTGATATGCACTCAGGACTTGAATTCGATTTTAAAAACATCGCAGCTCTTCGTGTCGGATATAGCGATATTGGCACTACAAACTTTGGCGCCGGAATTCACCTCCCTAAATTCGATATCGATTATACTTTCGCAACTTCCAAACTTACTGACGAGAGGTTCGATAATACTCACCGGGTTTCCATCACTTTTACATTTGAATCAGATCAATTTGCACGTAGGACTGAATAGGTCGGTGATTCAAAAAGTATTTACTCTGTTTTTACTGGCTATATTATTTTCTTTCTGCGCCGGCACACCTTATTATTCATTCAACTATCCTCTCACGTCTGAGTTAGTAAATTCTTCGGATGGTAGTTTGAATGCACTGCTTCCTTCGGGATGGTTTGCATCAAACGATAATTCACACACAAAAATTTTTTTATTTTGGTTAATAAAAGATGATTATTCTGGTTCGATATTGCTGCAAGAAATTCAAGTCGATAACTCAACACGAAGCCGAATAAAAAAAGAAGACATAAAATTGTTGGCGGAAATCAGCAACGGTTTCAAAAAAGAATCGGCAGATGATTATTATTTGAGTAAAGAACCTGAGTTATTTATTATGAATGAAAGGCAATATTGCGGCTATGAGTATTATTCTGATAATACAAGCAAACGAGTTAGGGTAGTTCTTTTTCAGATTGGTGAAAAATTTTATGAATGTTCTGCCATACCACTAACAGGAGTGTGGTTTGATAAAGATTTAAGAGAAATGTACAACGCAATGCACGCTTTTATAAATTCTTTCGGAAAAAATTCCCTCCCATAGGCACGCTTGTTGCAAAATACAATTATCAATATTCTGATTTTTATTAAAATATTGTAGAAGTCGGACAATATTTTCTTATATACAAGAAATAAATAAGGAATATTCCTGTTTATGAAAAATACATCTAAAAATAAAACATTGTTTAAAAACAATTTATGTATTATATTTGAATAACCAATCAGTTGCCCTGTCAGTTATTTTACATAAGCAAATCTTAGAAAACAAAAAATAAATGGAGATTTATAAATGGAAAGAAACAAAGTTACAATAGATGGTAACGAAGCCGCTGCATACGTAGCACACAAAACAAACGAAGTTATTGCTATCTATCCAATCACTCCGTCCTCAAATATGGGCGAGTGGGCTGATGCCTGGTCGGCAGCCGGCGAAAAAAATATCTGGGGAGTTGTCCCCACAGTAATCGAAATGCAAAGCGAAGGCGGCGCAGCCGGTGCCGTTCACGGCGCTTTACAAACCGGTTCATTAACTACAACCTTCACAGCATCGCAAGGTCTGCTGTTAATGATACCGAATATGTTTAAAATCGCAGGCGAGTTAACGCCAACAGTATTTCATGTTTCAGCACGATGCGTAGCAACTCACGCTCTCTCGATTTTCGGAGACCACAGCGATGTTATGTCGGTTCGCTCCACTGGCTGGGCGTTGTTAGCTTCTAATTCGGTCCAGGAAGTAATGGACACAGCTTTGATTGCACAGGCGGCTACACTCGAAGCTCGAATACCTTTCTTACATTTCTTCGACGGTTTCAGAACTTCGCACGAAGTGATGAAAGTTGAACAACTCACTGACGACGATATCAAATCAATGATAGATAATGAACTTGTAATTGCACACCGCAAACGTGCGATGTCTCCAGACAGACCTGTGATTCGTGGGACAGCTCAAAATCCGGATGTGTTTTTCCAGGCACGCGAAACTGTGAATCCTTTCTACGAAAAAGTTCCTGAAATTGTTCAGAAAATGATGGACAAATTTGCCCGCATCGTCGGTAGACAGTACCACTTGTTCGAATACGTCGGCGATCCGAATGCCGAACGGATAATAATTATGATGGGATCAGGCGCTGAGGCTGCCGAAGAAACCGTAAATTTTTTGAACACACGTGGTGAAAAAGTTGGACTTATTAAAGTACGTTTATTCAGACCTTTTTCAGTGCAGCACCTAATCAAAGCAATTCCACAATCTGTAAAATCAATTGCTGTTCTCGATAGAACCAAAGAACCCGGTGCCGGCGGCGAACCTCTTTACAAAGATGTCGTTACTGCAATAAGCGAAACGTTCACACAAGGCAATAATGCCTTAAAATCTTATCCAAAAATTATTGGAGGTCGTTACGGTTTAGCATCTAAAGAGTTTACTCCAGCAATGATAAAAGGTATTTACGACGAGCTTAAAAAAGATAAACTGAAAAATTATTTCACGGTCGGTATTAACGATGATGTTACAAACTCTTCTATTGAATACGACTCTGAATTTACAACCGAGGATGAGTCAATTAAACGATCCTTATTTTATGGGCTTGGCGCCGATGGTACTGTGGGAGCCAATAAAAACTCAATCAAAATAATCGGTGAGGAAACCGACAATTATGCACAGGGATATTTTGTGTACGACTCAAAAAAATCGGGCGCGGTTACAGTTTCGCACTTACGCTTTGGTCCTAAACCAATTCAATCCACATATCTGATCAGTAAAGCCGACTTCATAGCTTGCCACCAATGGGTATTTTTAGAAAGATACGATATGTTAAAAGATGCGCTGCCCGGTGCAACATTTTTACTAAACAGTCCTTTTGATCCCCATGAAGTTTGGGATAAGCTCCCGCGAAAAGTTCAGCAACAAATTATAGACAAAAAATTAAAGTTGTTTACAATAGATGGTAACAAAGTTGCCGAACAAACCGGAATGGGCGAACGTGTAAACACAATTATGCAAACATGCTTCTTTGCTATCTCGAATATTCTTACGAAAGATGAAGCAATCCAAAAAATTAAAGACGCAATCAAGAAAACATACGGTGCAAAGGGCGAGCAAATAGTAAAGATGAATTATCAAGCGGTTGACCAAACGATAGCTAACCTGCACGAGATAAAGATTCCTGAAAAAGCAACCAGCACGATTGAATTTGTTCCTGTGATGTCCGATCCGCGAGCACCCGAGTTTGTACGGAATGTAACTGCAAAAATTTATGGCGGTTTGGGAGACACACTGCCTGTTAGTGCATTTCCGGACGATGGTTCTTTCGAGACCGATACAGCTCAGTGGGAACGACGAAACATTGCTTTCGAAATTCCTGTTTGGGACCCTGACGTCTGCATCCAATGCAATAAATGTATGCTCGTTTGCCCGCATGCAACAATCCGTGTAAAAGTTTACGACGAAAAATACACAGCACAAGCACCGCCTACATTTAAATGGACTAAAGTGAGAGGAAAAGAATTCGAACCGAATATGGTTTATACAATTCAGGTTGCACCCGAAGATTGTACAGGATGCGGAATCTGCGTTGAAGTTTGCCCGGCAAAAAATAAAACCGAAACACGCCTTAAAGCCCTCAATATGGCTGACCAACTTCCACTGCGCGAACCTGAGAGAATTAATTACGACTACTTCTTAGAGTTACCCGAATACGATAGAAGAAAAGTTCAGATAAACACTGTAAAAGGTTGCCAACTTCTCGAACCTTTGTTCGAGTATTCAGGCGCTTGCACAGGTTGTGGAGAAACACCTTATGTAAAACTTATGACACAACTGTTCGGCGACCGCTGTTTGATTGCAAACGCTACAGGATGTTCTTCAATCTATGGAGGTAATTTACCTACAACTCCGTATTCGAAAAATAAAGATGGCAGAGGTCCTACATGGTCGAATTCGCTTTTCGAGGATAACGCTGAATTCGGTCTCGGTTTCCGACTCACACTCGACCAACAAAAATTATTTGCAATAGAGTTGATGACAAAGCTATCAAGTGTAATTGGAACTGGTTTAATTGATTCAATCATTAACGCCGACCAATCCAACGAGAGTGGAATTTATGAACAGCGCGAACGTGTTGAAATTCTGAAAAAGAAATTAGATAGCGAAAAATCACCCGAAGCAAAACAACTATTATCGATTGCCGATAATTTAGTAAACAAGAGTGTTTGGATTGTTGGCGGCGATGGATGGGCTTACGATATCGGTTACGGTGGTCTCGACCACGTAATCGCATCAGGTAAAAACGTTAATCTGCTTGTGTTGGATACGGAAGTGTATTCAAACACCGGCGGACAAATGTCGAAAGCAACTCCCCGAGCAGCGGTCGCAAAATTTGCAGCAGGCGGAAAACCATTGGGTAAAAAAGACCTCGGTTTGATTGCAATGAGTTACGGAAATGTTTATGTCGCTCAAATTGCTTTCGGTTCAAACGACTTACAAACTGTTCGTGCATTTTTAGAAGCTGAAGCTTACGATGGTCCGTCAGTAATTATTGCATACAGCCATTGCATAGCACACGGTATCAATATGCGTAATGCACTCGATAACCAAAAAGCTGCGGTCGATAGCGGACACTGGCCCCTCTTCAGATATAATCCGGCACTCCTAAAAGAAGGCAAAAATCCGTTGAAGTTAGATTCGAAAGCCCCCACAATCTCATTTAAAGATTACGCTTATATGGAAACTCGATACAAGATGCTGACTAAGAGCAAACCTGAAGAAGCAAAACGCTTGATAGAACTCGGAAACGATGACGCAAAAGCGAGATGGCGTTACTATGAACAGTTAGCTTCAATAAAATATAGTAATGATGATAATCAAGAAAAGAATAAATAGAGAAAGACGTTATTATGGATTTATCAACAACATATATGGGTTTGAAATTAAAAAATCCGATTGTACCTTCGGCTTCACCTTTGTCGCGGGACATTAATACAATAAAAGCATTAGAAGATGCTGGCGCCTCGGCAATTGTTCTGTATTCACTCTTTGAAGAACAAATTACTCACGAAGCGATGGAGTTAAATTATCTCACAACACAAGGAAACGAAAGCTACGCCGAAGCTGTAACTTACTTCCCCCAAGCCAACGAATATCATTTAGGGCCTGAAGAATATTTGGCTCATCTGCAAAAAGCGAAACAAGCTGTAAACATTCCTGTTATTGCAAGTTTGAACGGCGTTACTACCGGCGGATGGTTAGAATATGCAAAGAACATTGAACAAGCCGGCGCCGATGGCTTGGAATTAAATGTTTATTATATTCCAACCGACCCAAAATATACAGGTGTAGATATCGAAAATCTTTACTTAGATATTTTAAAGATCGTGAGGAGTGAAGTAAAAATTCCGGTAGCAGTAAAACTATCGCCGTTCTTCAGTTCAATGGCAAACATAGCAAAGAAGTTGGACGATAACGGAGCGAATGCGTTAGTATTGTTTAACCGCTTCTATCAACCCGATATAGACTTGGAAACATTAGATGTTGTCCCGAATATTTTCTTGAGTACTCCGCAAGCGATGCGGGTTCCTCTGCGATGGGTTGCTATTTTATACGGCAAAATTAAAGCCGATATTGCAGCTACAAGTGGTATTCATACTTCTGAAGATGTTCTAAAGATGCTGATGGTTGGTGCCAATGTTACTATGATGTGCTCGGCTCTTTTAGAAAACGGACCCAAGCATATCACGAAGGTCGTTAACGACCTCCAACGCTGGATGGAAGAACACGAATACGAATCGGTCAGACAAATGATTGGAAGTATGAGCCATAAATCTGTTAAAGAACCGGCAGCATTTGAACGCGCCAACTATATGAAGGTGCTGAATAGCTATAAGTGATTTTAGATTTCAGATTGAAGATTTTAGATTTTTGACTATCAACTAATTTATTAAAATGCCTTCACGTTTTGTGGGGGCATTTTTATTTATACTGATTTTTGAATATATTATCTGTAACCGAAATAGAGAACATGGTAAAGAATAAAAGGATATTGGAGCAGTTTGAGTCGAGGCAAATTAAACGGCGGATGAGTTATATCCGGAAGTTAAAAATTTTTGATGAAATGTATAAGCATGCGCTTGAGCTGAAGATAATTCCACCGAAGAATCCACTAGAGGGAATAGAAATCATTATTAAAATTGCAAAGGTAGTGAATAGTGTTTAAAAAGGTGATAATTAAAATAACTAAGGCGTTAGATAAATTTAATATTCCGTACATGATAATTGGCGGGCAAGCCGTTTTGTTTTATGGTGAACCGCGTTTTACCAGAGATATCGATATTACTTTAGGTATAGATGTTAAAGAGCTTGACAAATTCCTCGAGATTATATCAAGGTTAAAGTTTAAGCCGATGATAAAAAACGTACGCAGCTTCGTAAGCGATACAATGGTTCTGCCCGTGAACGACATCCCGTCCGGGATTCGGGTCGACTTTATTTTCTCCAACTCTGAATTTGAAAAAGAAGGGATTAAAAGAGTAAAAAAAGTAAAATACAACGGCACAACTATTATGATTGCATCGTTGGAGGATGTTGTTATTCATAAAATGGTTGCAGGCAGACCGCGGGATATAGAAGACATTGTTGCCATGCTCTTAAAGAATCCGGAATTCAATTCCAGGTATATTCTATCCTGGTTGAGAAAATTTGATTTAATGTTAGATAAAAATCTGACTACGCAATTCAAGAAGATTAGACCAGATTAAATTCAGGCAGCAAATGATTGGAAGTATGAGCCATAAATCTGTTAAAGAACCGGCAGCATTTGAACGCGCCAACTATATGAAGGTGTTGAATAGCTATAAGAGACATCTGAAAAATTGAAGATAGAGTTAGTTTTACAGAAATAGATACAAATTTTTAAAAAAATTAAACCGCCCCAGGCGGAAACCCCAACAGCTATTAAGCTGTCAAGATATGTTCTTTGATAATATCGATCTTGTTCATAGCCAGAATAATGTATAATTTATTATTCTATGTACTGATACCGCAACTGAGCGAAAGCATCCTTCTCATATTGAACACAACAGCACAGAAAATGAACTGAGTACGGTTCCGAGCAATATCATAGGGGCAGTTCCAAAAATTCAAATATAAGTTTAGTGTTATAGATTTTATCGTCGTGT
>JASEGV010000059.1 GCA_030017895.1 Bacteroidota bacterium
ATGTTACGCTGTTTCTATCTATCATTTTTACCCACTCACTTCCACGATGAGCCAATATTTAAAACTGTTATGGTAAACTGGGTGGACCGGGAAGTGGGTTGACCTTTTCGGTTTCCTTTTTGCCGGTAAGAAGCAACACAGCAACTCCGCCAGCAACTGCCGCACCGGCACCAACCAACACCCATGTATTTGTGTACCAAGCACCTTTATCCTCTTTTTTCTCAACAGGTTCAGGTGGCTTGGGTTGTTCAGCTTTTACTTTATCAACCAAGGCAACAAATGTTGGCGTATCCCTTTCCGGATTAGCTGAATAAGTGGGAACTAATTCTAACAATTTTTTAAGCGCATTCTCCGCTTGGTCGAGATAATCTTTACCTAAGTAAACTTTAGCTAAAAGTTCGTGCGCTTTTGCCCTCTCCTGTTGAGCAATATTTGGTTCTTTAAGGCATTGATTCAGCAGGGTTATCGCTTCATCAAAAAAGCCGTCGTAAAATTTTTTCTCTGCTTCTTTCAACCTCTCCTCACATACTCCCTTTACCTGAGCAAACGCTCCGGTAAGAGGTTGAAACAACAGAGCGATAATTATTGTCCAAATAATAATTACTAATGGACCACCACGATTAAAAACACATTTCTTAAACATGATTCGTCCTCCAAATATTTTTTATTTTTTAGTTAACTATCTGTCTATTACCTTTCTTAAAAAATGATTTATTAAATCACTTATGGTTTAGTTGTAAAAGTAAATGATTCGGAATAAGAATAACCGAAATCGGAGGTCATCTCTCTCAACCACTTGACGAATGTATTCGATGCTGCGTAATCAGTAGAGGGTATCGGTAAGTACCGATAAACATACCAGGAATAAGTCGTATTTGGGGGTAACCCTAAACCATGTGTCGAAAAATCCGGTATCTTTAAATTCGATTCTCTTGTAAAGATATAATATACTGGATTGTTAGAAATTGAAGAATTAATTTGGACAAGATTTACACCGTCACCCGTACCTTGACTCCATGTAAACTCTGAATTATAATCTATATTTGGAGAGTTATTCGGGGGCAACGCTAACCGGGGCGAAGACTCGAGAGTAACATTTACATTTGTTGACCCGGCGTTTATTCCTAGTTTGGTGAAAGAGGTGCCAATATCGGAAGGCGTACTAGTCTTATAGGCAGATGCCCGGATCCCGAATTGAACGCCAGCGATGTTCGGGACGGCATAATCAAAGCTAGTAGATGTAATTGGTGTAGGGTCACTCCGTAATGAAATTTTAGCGTTGTCGAAAATAATGTAAAGGCGGCGTGATGAAAGTGAAAAACCCGTTGGCATACTTACCACGCCTGAAACCGTTACATCCGGTGGGTCAACAATATCTGAAGTAGGAAAGTTTTGACTTGTGTATGACGCGCCATTTTGTACTGAAAGAGATTTGGAGGCATAGCCATCAAAGATAGTCGGTATGCCAGTCCCGTCAGTCGAATATCTTAAGAAGAATAATTTAGCATTTGATGTGCTGGAAGTATCATACCAATAGCCGTAAAACGAATAAGCACCGGTTGTGGGGTCGGCTGTAGTGGAGGAAAAATAGCTGCCACTTACAAAATAAATTTTAGATGTTTTACCTATTGCAACTGGTACCGAACCAGTAATTGCTGCACTTTTTGATGTCCCAGAGAAATAGAGATAAAGAAGTTTGGGGTCGGGGCGACTCAAGCCCTTATATATCATGGCAACTTTTCCCGTGCTTACTACAACCGATATATCATACGGAACAGTCACGTTTGGTATCGAGAATGTTCCTGCGGCGGTTGTTGTTACAGCTGACTTGCCAGGTATGATGACGGCAGCTCCACTGACCGGCATACCAAAGTAATCCTTGACAAAACCACTTATAGTAATTGGTCCGAGGGGTTCTGTCCCTTGATCTTTTTTGCATCCAAAAAACAAAATGCCAAAAACCATGGTTATAGCTAATATAAAATATATATTTTTCATAATGGGTCTCTCAATTGATAATTTTCAATGTATTTTTAATTTCGGTAATCATGTTTATTAATTAGTCCATAGAAAAAAGAAATTTCTTAATCAGGATAGACTGGAGTCGGAGGCTTTTTCTTATCCTCTTCTTTTTTTGTTAGCAAAAGAACTGCAACTACAGCACCAACGACTGCCACACCGGCACCTACAATAACCCAGGTGTTCTCATACCAGGATTTTTTCTCATCCTGTTTTGCCTGTTCTTCGGGTTGTTCTTTAGGTTGTGCCTGTTCGCTTTTTACTTTTTCTACTAATGCAACATAAGTCGGTGTATCTTTATCCGGGTTAGGTGTGTAACTTGGAACTAATTCTAATAACTTTCTTATCGCACTTTCAGCTTGTTCCTGATAGTCCTTTCCGAGATATACTTTTGCAAGTAATTCGTGAGCACGGGCTCTCTCTTGCTTTGTTACACTGCTCTCTTTTAAACAACTATTTAAAAGTGCTATCGCATCGTCGAACAGTCCATCGTAGAACTTCTGTTCGGCTAACTTTATTTTTTCATCGCAACTACTCTGCGTTTGTGCCATTATAGGAGTGAGAGTCGGTAGCATAAAAACAAATATAATAACTCCGATTATTCCAGCAGTAACTTTTCGATACCTGTACAACAACTTACCAATCATACATCCTCCAATTTAATTTTAGTATTTTACTTTACTTTTTTCATTGTGAATTTTAATGGTTGATCAGAATCCTTTTCAAAATTTATATTCTTTGCACCATCAACGAGTGTGTAACCATCCAAACGAACTTCAATTTTGTGCAAACCGCTCCTCACTTTAATTTGAGCCGGTGTTTGTTTACCCTCAGATTTATCATCTACAAATATTTCTGCAAGGAGCGGACTTCCTGCATCGTCAAAAGCAGTGATTGTTAAGTTACAGATTTTATCAAAATCGACTAGAATGTCGAGTGATTCATCCGGCTTTATGTTAACTGATTTTTCCCATGTCCCATATTTTGGATGAGTAATTTTTATTCTACGTGTTCCGGGCTGCACTTCTAAATTTAACAGGACATCTGTGTCCGACTTCTTTAGTTGATTGTCAATATAAATTGAGCCATAGGGTTTTGCACGCAGTTTCAATCTCGATATCACCAAACTTAAGCTTTTGGTAATAGTGTAAGTGTGTTTTTGTGAGATGTTAAGAATTGTATCGAAATCTTTAAATCCATCTTTTTGCAATTTAAATTTATGTCTGCCCGATGCAACCTTCTGGTTTGTAACAGGTGTAGCACCAATCTCTTTTCCGTCCATATTTACTTGAATTCCGGTTGGCTGAGTTGTTATATTAATAATCCCTGCGGGCGATAATTTAGCTTCGATTGTTACCGGCTTATTGCCAATTATTCTTACGACCTGTTCGTAATCTTCAAAGTCAGGTCCAACAACGATTTTAATTTTGTGATAACCCGGCTGTATCAGACTATCTCTGTATGGTGTGCGCCCGATTTCCATTTCGCCAATAAATACCGAAGCTCCTGAGGGTTCGGAATTAATTATTAATCTTTCAACCATAGCAGCCACACCTGAAGGCGCCAGATTATATCGGAGGTTTTTATTTTCTCCCTGCTTTAAGTCGACCTCTTCCGATTTTTCACCATAAATAGGATGGAATACTAAAATCCGATGTTTCCCGATTGATCGTTCAACAGTCGCAAGTTGGAAAGGTGGAATTGTGTCTTTATCAACAACTACAATTGCATCGGGAGGCATCACGGAAATCGAAAATATTCCAGACGGTTTTAGTTTAAAACTCAACTCTGCATGTTGACCTTCACTTAAAACGATAGAAGTTTCGGCTGCGAAGAAATCTTTCTTCTGAACTTTTATTAATAATTTGCCAACATCGACAGTAAGTTTCTCTAAAGGTGTGTTTTTTCCACTTGGTGCGTCGTTTACAGTAACAACAGCTCCCGGTGGTTCTGTAATAACTGATATTGTGGTTTTATCGGGTGAAAAAACAAAATACCACAAACCGGCTACTAATGCCACAATACTAATTGCCGCTACTCTTATAGCTTTTTTAGGGCTTGACAGTAGCGATTCTATTTTTTT
Source organism: Bacteroidota bacterium (assembly GCA_030017895.1). Classification (NCBI taxonomy): domain Bacteria; kingdom Pseudomonadati; phylum Bacteroidota; species Bacteroidota bacterium. Next base: position 4,103 of record JASEGV010000059.1, read on the forward strand.
ACCAAACCAGAAAATAATGGCAGTCGCTAAACCGGTTAGTAAAGAATGAGACACTTTTTCTTTGGTCTGCTTGGACATTGGAATACCAACTCCGCGTTTAGGGGCTGACCTTGCAATTGTTTCCTGTCCTGACGATTTTACCTTTACTGTTGTATGTCCTTTTAGAATTTGTGGAATAAGGACACTCCATCGAATATCTTTAACATTCGATTTAAAAGTGAGAATAGAATTTATGGATTTTAAAAAATTATCAATTGAAGACGGACGTTTGTGTGGATCATTCATTAAAGCATTTTCCAGCACTGAGGTAATTCCCGACCACGGCTCACCTTCGTTCCGATACGAGAGGTCGTACCCTTCCAATATTCTAAATGTTAAAGCAGCAAGTGCGTAAACGTCGGATTGTTCGTTAACTGATTCTCCGCGTTTGTCTTCGGGAGAATAGTAACCTTGCTTGAATTGTACGGCTTCGTCGGAAGGGAGATTTTTAAATGGGACTCCGATGTTGGCGAGTGTCGCCACTAAATTCCCGCTGTCATCTAAACTTAAGATAATGTTTCCGGGCGCTAAATCGCGTATCCATATTCTCTGACTATGTGCAGAAGAGACTGCTTTTGCAACCTGGCTGATTATTTTAATTGCATCGTTGGTGGAAAGGCGGTTTTGTTTTTCGAGAACTTCAGCTAATGAAACGCCGTGTATCAAATCAGTTACGATGAATGGGCGCGGTTCATCGTCAACGTATGTGGTACCGAAACGAATATTTTGTAGGAATAAATTTCCGGGAAACCGCTCTGCTAAATATTTTAGCATCTCAGCTTTAAATTGGAATTGCTGAACAACATTATCGTTGTAGATGAGTTTTTTAAGCAGCACACGAATTACTACCGTTTTATTTTTTTCGGTATCGAATGCCTCATAGGTAGTGTTAAAATCGCCCCTGACGAAAAACGAACGTAATTCGTAATTTCCAAAGTATCGCCGCGTTAAAAGATTGAATTCGTCGGTAGAGAGTTTAACCGTAACTTTTCGACGTTTATAAAAATATATCCCAGTAACAATTCCGGTTAAAATTCCCAATATTATTATAACTATCAAGACATCCAAGATTTAATTTCTTTCTAATATTTATTGAACAGTTACGCTATAATTTAACATTTTTTAAGCTATTGTCAAATATTTTTATTACTACATAGGCCTTGAGGACAAGGGTTCGATACAGGGTAAATAGTCAATAATACCCTCTTCGTCGTGTAACCTTTGCCGTGCTATACAGTTATCATAGTCAAACCAATCTAATCGTTTAGCGATTTCATGGTCATGTCCATTTTCCAAAGCTGATTCTATGTTTTCTTTGAGTTCTCTTACAAGACGGCGGAAATCCTCAAAATGGCGTTTTTCATGTGCTTCTACTCGTCTTGCCTCATTATTGCTGAGGGTTTCGTTTATTAAAATTTCGGTTTTAAATGTTACCTCCAAATCATAGTCCGGAAATTCAACTCTTACTGAATAAACGAAACAACCCCTTTCCTCATTGGGCATTCGCGCCATAAGTTCACTCTCGCTTACCTTCTGAGGCAAGGGAGCTGTTATATGTCCGCTAAAATGTACTTGCATGAATATAATCTCCTAATTGGTTTTATAACGGCTCAAAGTACAAACCACGTTTCGGGTCATGGTATAAAATATAACTTACATCTTTCCCCGGGCAGAGTAATATCGGTTTAGTGGGGATACCGGCAACTGATATCGGACGCAACAATCCATCAGCGTTTGACCAATAAAGACCTTGATTTTCGGTAACGATTACTATATCCCGTCTTTCAAGAATTCCATTCTTTTCCGCATAGAGTATTGTACCACCTGTTAGAAAGTCTGGCAATGAACCAATATTTCTTAGCTTTATATTGCCTATTGGTTTTCCGTCGCTACCTATCTCAGCTTCCGCAAGAGCACAGGTATGTGATTTTTCATCCATAACGACTATAACTGAAATGAGAACTTTTCCTTCAACATCAACAAACATTGCAAGCGGTGCGTTAATTAGCATTTTAGAGTTCTCTAATCTGACTGATTGGAATTGCTCTGGTGAAGTCCCTTGATTGTAGTGAGTATAAAATATTTCGATACCATCTACCCGCTGAACGACAAATGCAATGTGTCGTTTGTTATTTAAACTTGATGGTGATAAAGCACAACTTATTTCAGTTGGTTTATCGGGAAACGGAATTTTCCATTTAATTTCTCCAGATTTTCCAGGTTCAGTACTTGAATCATTTATCGTAATAAGAGAAAGTTCTTTTTCGTTTTTCGAGACTACAAGGACCTCAACGTTTTCGTCGGTTGTTTTTAGAGCCGGCTTTACTAAATAGGTAAATTCTTCCTGCAACTCGAAAGAGAGCGGTTCGAGTATTATGCTGTTTAAAGCTTGTATATTTTTCCCCTCTCGCCAAATAAGCCAACGAATCATTTCATTAAAAAATGGACTGTTCCTCCAGGGAGCCATTACTTCGTTCGCGCTCGGACTAACTACTCCACGATTTACAAGACTAATAATTTCTGTTTCACCGATGTCCGGACGGGTTTCTTTGAAAACAAATGAATACAAAGAATACGAGTCAGCAGATTTTTGGATAAAAGCACCCTCGCCTTCGCCCTCTTCTAGAGGCCGAGTTCCTAAACCAAGATGGACTGTTTTGATATCCAATTCTGAGATATTAAAAGAGTAAGCGCCGCTCTCGGCGGTTATTGTATCCGATTTGATCGATGACGTAATTTTATACTCACCCGGTGAAGTAAGAGGAAGTAACGAGCTCAAAGGTATGACCTCCTCCCAGGTAGCGCCGGGTTCAATTGATATGGTAGGTGGATCTGAAAGATTCTCATTAACATTCCCCTTCTCCTGCGACAAAGAAAAGAGGGAAAATGTTTTGCCCGAAGGATAATCAGGCCCTGTGATAGTATATTCGGGTAGTTGACTGTATATTTTCGTGGGATCGGGGATAACGATTGTAGTAGGAGTGTTATTTGTGATTTGGATAGTTAGCTGTATTTCTTCGTTTACAATATATTTATCCCGTTCTGGAAAAACATTTAAAGTAATCATTGACTTTATTCCTTGGTTTGATGTTAATTCGGTTTTTATAACAACTACACAAATTATAAAAACAATAATAAGAGCTAAAACAGTAAACAGAATTTTTCTTTTTTTATTTGAGAGCATTATAATAATTATGGTTTTTTATTATCGGCATCATTCTTTTTTAATTTCGTCGCATCCCAGCCGCGAAGACGCAACTGGCATAAACCGCAAAAAGCAACAGTGTTATCTGAATAACTCATTAGGCACATATCGTCATCATCATCGTGCCTGTCATCCTGAGCCCCAGCTGGTACTGATGCATTTCCTACATGGTGTTTTGAGTGGGGTAAAAATAAATGATGGCCTACTTCGTGAACGAAAGTTCCCAAATCGGCAACGTAAAAAACAAAGACACACTTATTTCTCGTAGCATCTGAAACATCTACAGCGCTTCCTTGTAAAATTGTAACCCCGGCTGTACCAGCTGTAACAAGAGAACTCAATTGCGAGTGTAAGTAATCGAAATGAACAATAACAATTCCTTCAGCAGATGCTTTGTTGACCCCTTGTTTCGAGCCCGATATTAATTTGAGATCGTTCAAAACTTTAGACCGCGGTAGGAAACTGTAAAGCTTGTTGCTGTATCGTGCCGCTGTGTTTAGTTGTTCAGTATTCAACCAATTATTGGTAGCAGTATTAACTTGTCCTGCGTTATATGCCGGGTTATTTGTTTGAAACCAATTTCTTACCGCAGTCTTAAAATCAGCAAACGACCTGACTAAAAACATGGAAGCAGAGCTTTTATGGTCGGCATTTGACGGAGCTGCAAAGTGTTCAGTGAATAACACATTTCCAGCTGCTACCATAGCATCTTCACAAATTTTATTATAGTCCAAAGCAGCCCCGCCTGATTTGCGATGGTCTTTCATTTCGTAATTATTGTTTGCAGCCATCTTATTCTGAACCTCAACAAATGCTTCACGGTATGCAGTTTTAATTCCGTTTATGTTGGCAGTAACAAAATCAGCTATTGTATTTTTCTTTCTTATATATCTAGCTAAATGCAGCTCGCGCCATATTTCTATCGTCCCTGTTGAATAAACTAAAGCATTCGGAACTTTTAGAGGAGCATCATCAATAACGTTTAATACTACGTCTCTTTTTCCTAATACATCTGGTTTCTTTTTATCGTAGGCAAGGTAGACAGAGATTTTGTAAGCATCCCCCGCAATTCGAGCTGGGCGACAAAGTATACCTGTTTGTCCCACTAATTTTCCACTCGTCCAAGCGTAACTGTATGAAGCCCAAAACCGAGTGCCACATTCTTCAACTTTAAAGGGGAACTTACCTGGGTCTAAACTTTTCTTCGGATTATATCCGGGTTGATTGGGAAAAATCATATTAGATGCATCTCCTCTTTTCCCACCTTTATCGACGTGGCAGTTGTCCCCTTTCGGTTGCTTTATCCAGCCCATTAGTGTTTTATTATGGGCGTTTGTGTTATCTCTATAGTAGTCGATGGCGGTTTTTATAAAATCTTTGGGCTTAGCTTGTGATTGGTGTGGATCGACACAATTACAATTATATGTACTGCCATCGTAACATGCATCTTCCCAATCCCATAAAAACTTTACTCTGCCTAATGCTTTTGCGCCGGGACCTTTTTCTAAACAGATTGCATTATTCTTCGAATCCGCCAGCCTGATTTGAGCAAGCAATGGAATATTCGGTCCATTACCCCATAAATTGCTGTACACGGCGAAGGCAGTATTATCATTCATCTCAGCGCTCGTACGTTTGAAAAGATTACTGATTAAATACAGTTTGCGTGTTTTTCCCGGTGCAGGCACACCACCGGAATTTTTAAAAGCAATATAAACAGCTTTATTGCGTTTATGCTTATCGTCGTCAACGGTTGCCGCAGCTACTGCATCTTTGGGACCTAAAATAATTTTTAAAGCTTTCAAGAGAATGTGAAAATAAGTCCAAGAACCAGCAGGATCTCCCTTAATATGATCACTCTCTACCACAAGACGTAATTTATAGGGTGAGTGTTCAATTGTAATGTATTCATCCGGAAAAATATCTTTATTGGCGTTCTTTAATTTCCCGTCCCACTCTACTTTGTGTAACCCGTTTGTATAATCTTCCTTTTTTAAAATACTAGTCCAAATCGGCGATGTATCGTATCTGCAAAACAACTCTAATGTTGCCTTTGCAATCAATCCTAATGGATCCTCAATTTTATAATAGATATGTATTTTTTCTTTTTCCGGTGCAAAATGGAAATCGTCAGAACCACCTGACGGCGGTTTATAACCAGCGGGCATATATGATTTTGATTTTCGTGAGGCATCTAAGTTTTGTAATCGGAATTCCTTAATACCAAAACTTGTCGCACATAGATGATTCACATGGTCAAGACCATCCGCAGTACGCATTATTTTCGCTTTCAGATTTACCGCCATTGCTTAACCTTACAGTTTATCGTGTTTATTACAAACATTATCTCTGACATCAGCGATGCTTCCAGTTTCATTCAGTTTATTTCTTTTTTGAAATGTTTTTACGACGTCAGAAATTAATTCACCACCGACACAAACGTAACCGAGGTTGCCGAGTCGTGCTATGATTCCGTTATCTGTACTTTCAGAGGGTAGAGAACCAACTGACAGTTTCCACTCATAAACAAATTCTCTCTTTTGGTTTTCACCGGTTTTACAAAAATTCTCGGTTTGAATCAGCGGTGGATAGCGTTTTGGATCATTGGCTGGTGCTGGTGCAGCAGCCGCAGCAGGTGTTGGAGTCGTCAAGTCCAATTTGAGTTCTGCGATGCTTGAGTTTGGAGGGATGTCGGCTTCGATAAGACCTTGTGCATTTGTTTTGCCGGATTTCGTACCCCACGACAAAACTCCGACCGCCCATTTGAATGTGTATGGCTTATCATTGATGGGCTTGCCTTCACGATCTATAATCACAAGTCTTAAACGAACGGTTTTGGCTTTTGCGACTGTAATTTTAACTTTAGTACCTGTAGACTTTGAATCTGATAACTCTTTACCTTGTGGGATTTTTATTTGATCACCGACAACGAGTGAATTAGGATTTTTCCGAGAGTCTTTGAATTTTTGTTCTTGATGATCGTAAAGCTTTTTCCATTCCGCTATTCCATAATTGAAGGCGATACTAGAAATACAATCACCCTCTCCAACCTTTATGATTTTATCAGCCATCAGTTAAATATATTTTTACTTAATTATCGTTTATCAGAATCCTTACGGTCAGGAAACGTAATTTTACATTGTCCGGGGTCTATTCCCTGCAATTTAACTTTGCCTTTCATATCTGTAACACCGCGCTTAACAGAACCATCCGGTAACTCTATCTCGTACTTTTCGCCTATCATCGGTTTTCCATCTTCATCTGTTACTTCTACTTCAATCCAATCAGTTTTCTTTTTTTCTTCTTTTTTAGATGATTTCTGTTCAGATTTTTTTGGAGGTGGAGATGAGGTTTTTTTCTCGCTCGCTTTCATTTCCGGTTGAGTCGGCACAGCGAACGGCGGCACAATGACAGGTGGTGCGCCAGGCATCACTTCACCAATCAAAACAGTTGGACATCCGAGAACGATTGTTCCACCGTGTGCGCAAGTATCGCCCATTCGCGCAGCGGGTTTTCCACCAATCATCACACCGGTTGAGCCTTTAAGAATAGTATCCGGTGGGCCCACACATGTTGCCATATCGCCCATAACAGCGGCAGGCAAACCTCCAATAAGTACGACCGGAACTCCAGGTCCCGTAATAGGACCACCAACGTGTGGAACTGGTGGAACACCCGGTGTTACCATCGGGCATACGTGCATGTCGCTTATGCGTGCGGCTGGTTGTCCCATAATAGTTTTTAGTTGTTTGTTAGTGGTTTTAGTCTTTAGTCTTTAGTCTTTAGTCTTTAGTCTTTAGTCTTTAGTCTTTAGTCTTTTGTCTTTTGTCTTTTGTCTTTTGTCTCAGTGTTAGGTTTAAAGCGAAACCAGTAACTATCAAACCACAACCAATAACCATCAACTATTAACCTTTGTCATAGTTCGACAAACTCACTACATAGTTTTGGTTATTAGTTTCAGTTTTCAACTCCGAATAAAGTATCAACATATTCTTCAAATTCACTTTCAACGATGCCCAAACGATCTTTTCCAAGAGAAGCGCGTCCCAAAACAAACCCGCTTGTTTCTAATATAATTTGGATACGTGCGTGAAAATAAAACGGCTCAGCAAATTCTACAAGCTGGTAGAGCTTTTTACTTGCATTTGCTTCCTCAGCCCAACCTGCTTCCTGAAATTTTTCAAGTGTTCTAACATTTATAGGTCCGATTATGATGTTGTAATACTTAGGACGCGACTTGAATTTTTTCCCAATTACAAAATCCTTTCCGATTATTGAATGATTATCCTTCACACCTAATTTAGATTGAAGTTCATCGGGAATGGGGCGCTCCTGATATTCTAATTCCTTCACCACGACGGGGACAGGAAACTGAGTTGAGCTTTCTAACATCGTGCGAACAAGTGTTGCAATTCCTTCCGGATGTCCCCAAGTTTCATGTGCGTGAACATAATTTTTTAAAAACACTTCAGCTTGGTCATCGGATAGAGATGAGATGAAATTTAAGTACCATTCAGGACATAACGCTGCGGTGTATTGACGAACATAATCGGGAATATTCTCGTGCAGCGTCTCGAAGGTTTGCGATTGCTCGTCTCTATCTGCAAACAGACGAGGAAAAGATTGTAAAAGCGCATAACGTGAATGCTCCATACTGTTCAAGCCCGCATCTTGTATGAGTCGTTCAATTATACGCAGAGCTTTTACGGCATTTGAAGTTCCTGCGGATTCATCTTTATCGAGCAGTCCGATTGGCAGCAGGTCTTCAAGCGAAGCAATCTGAAGTGGTATTTCTATTTTTTCTATCTCATCCATCATTCTTCTGCAGAAACAAGATTTATTCTAATAAAATTACCATTCACTGTTCTACCTCTAATGTAAGCACTCATTTGCTGTTCAAAGTAGCTTTTATCCGGCTCGTCTAATAATCCACTATCATTTACAGGGATTCTAATTTCGGTAAATGGAGTTAAAAATCCTTTGACACGTCCGACTTTTTCTTCGAATGAAATATCATTTGATTTAACTAAATCACTTCGATGGCTAAAAGGAGGATAGCCAACGATAGCAGCACGCAAGTCATCTTTAGTTAACCAACGATGGCGGCTTGCAAGAAGCGACCTGAAATAATTCCAGATGTGTTCTTTGTTATTCAATGCCTCAATACGATGAGTTGGAGTTAATGACTGTGCACTTTTTACTCTTTCATCTATTCCTTGATACAGTCCGAAGCTTCTTCCGGATGCAATGTTGATGCAATCATCTCCTATATCGTACTGGCAATATTGTACTTTCACTGTACCCGAAGGCGGGGGCGAAAAAGCTAAAACAATTTCATCCTTATAAATATCGACTGATGTAGTATATTGGAATGGATAACCCGGATCCATAACTGTGGCAGCATTTGTATATTCAATAGGCGGCTCTGCCCCGAGGTCTGTGACTGAAGTAATGATTGTTTCCTTTGCCTTATGCGCAGTAATCGGAATGTTGTACCGGAATTGATCAACGGGCAGTGCAAGAGCCTCCATCTCCAACATATTCCAGGCAAGGAATGAATTGAGAACGAGTTTCTTTTCCAATTCTTGTGCAACCTCACCAAGCCCCGGAAAAGGGATCCATATCAAATCATCTTTTCCTCGACTTGACGCAGCTGCAATGAATATATCGAAAGGAATTTTGATAAAGCGCGATTCATAAGGATTAAGAAAGAAATCATCAATGATGTTGTAGTTGCCCGGATATTTAATTCTAATAACTGACTTTCTCTGATTTTCGATAACTTTAAAACCAGCGGTTTGTGCGATTCGGCAGCGGAGTCGTTCCACCAGCAACGGGTCTATATCGCCCGTGAAAATACTTACTTCACCATTTTCTATCTCCTGAAGATTGGAAGTGAAAATGCTAAAGCCAAGCATCAAATCGTCGCCATAGCTGTCCACACGAACATCGTTCGTGTTAGCAGGTACCATCCAGGTCGGATATTGAGGAGCGAATAAAACTTTTGTTCCTTCTTTATCTTGGACATTAAAATAATGAGGTTGCTCCAACAACACCGGCTGCGCTGTTTTAACTTCACGCAAAGTAGATTGCAGAACTACAAAAGCCGGACCCGGAAACATCTGTCCGAACAAATGACGGCGAAGCACTTCAAACAATCCGTCGGAAACCTGATCGCTCCGCTGTGCGTAGGTGGATAAAAGGAGTTGATCCTGTACTTCCCCCTGATAAGCTTCAAGAGTTTGTAAGATTGTGGTGAGTATGGGATCTTTTATATCGCCCTTATACTGACTCACAAAACGAGATTTAAAATCAGTAAACGTCATGTGTTTCCTCGATAATATTCCACGGACCTACTGTTCCAGCTCTCAGTCCTTTTTCGCTTCTTGATACTTTAAATTTAAAAACATATCCTTTATTCTCGGTGCGGAATTTAATTCCGTTCTCTTCCCGCTCATCGCCAATTAAGTTAACTTCCTGAATTTCCGCAATATCGTTAAACCAATTATTAACTTCATTTTTAATAATTTGTTCGAGAGATCGTCGTCTGTCTTCTTCCATTATATCGCAGAAGCGAGCGCTCATTCCCATATTATAGAATTGAACCCACATAGCCCGGATTCCGGGAGATGGTAATTTTAGATATTCGCCGGCACCCGATAAAACAAATAATCTAAGTCGGGAGCCGACTATATTCTCTTCAGTACTTGCCCTCTGAAAAGTACCGATAGTCGATAATGTTAATGGTAGATGTAAGACTGCCATAATGTATAAAATCCTAAATTTGAATATCGAAATACTAAATCATTTAATTAATTAGTATTGTTATTTACACTTCTCAAACTATCGAAATTTAATTGAATTTTTATTCAGTATCAAGTATTGCAAGTGGCGGATTCTGATGTAAAAATATACCGCCACACACTTCTTAACTAACTATATGACCAACAACATTTTCTTAACGCTAACATATTTTCCGGCCGTTAACTTATAGATATAAAAACCGCTAGGTAAGTTTGTGGCGTCGAAATCGATTGACTTATATCCGGCTTCTTGATATTCATTTACTAAAGTTGCAATCTGCCGACCAAGCATATCATAAACCCTAAGATTAACGAAAACATTTTCCGGAATTGCATACCTTACTTGTGTTTTTGGATTAAACGGATTAGGATAATTTACATAAAGTTCATATTGTGTTGGATTGTCGTCTGACGCTGCCAGTTTTAGCTCATAAGTCCGGCAGTTTAAGCAACCAACACCGACGGTGTTCGATGGATTAGACTCAGAATTATTATTATACGCTGTTACATAATAAAAGAGATTTGTTAAACCTGAGCCTGTATCTGCCATCTCAACTGCGAAATCAGTATAGAATGTGTCAGTTGTAGTGGCATAATGTGCAAATTCACTATATTCATTTTCCTTTTTATAAACTTTATAACCCACGAGAGGACCCATGCTGCGTTTCCATGTTAACTTGGGTGAATAAAATACATAACCAGAAAAAATTCTCTTAATCCTGCTTACTGTTAGATTTTGAGGTATTGTTGGAGCTTCATAATAACGAATTACATACTTAGTTGCAGATGTATCAAAGTTCAGGATATTATCGTGGACTTCACACTTCAGCGAAAAATTTTGTGTGAACATTGTTTCAACCTGTGTTTGCTGAAAACCTCGAGCTATCCAATTCGACGCTCCATCATCTTTGCGATACCATTGGTATAAATAATTTCCCGAACCACCTATAATATTGACCGAGTATTGCCAAGATTCATATTCATTCAATGTATCTTTTCCTATAATATTAGCGAATGGTGGTATAGTAGACCCTAATACTGTATAAGCATAAATTACGTCTGAAGGAGTTGTAGGAAAATATCCGTAATACGTTGTGCCAGAAACATCCCAAAGCTCATATAAGTATGTCCGCATTGTTGCGCTCAATGAAGTGGCAGTTCCAGAAACGGACTCGCAAAATCCTAGTGTAAAGTTTCTTTTTACGTTCTGGACAACTTCTTCAACGTTCCAGCCCTTTGTTGCAACGCCGCGCCCCCACACTTTTATATTAAAGATTGAAGGGAATGTAACATTTGCTCGTACCTCATGACGCCTAACTTTATACTCACCATCAGGAAGACCCGTAGCTGGATCAAGACCAAATAGAAACATATTATATTGCCCCGTTGATGAGTAAACCGTACCTCCAGTATGAGTGTAGTGGTTTAATAAATACGGATAGCGTAAAAGATCAAGTGCTCTACGGGCGTTGACACGACCGTAGCCATACTCTTCATCAAATCCAATCGGCCCTTTATCCTCAGCTGAAAGTTGAACAATATTTTCGATGTCATCGTTATAAAGATTTGGTTTGTAAGAAAGCATCAAAGCAGCAATGCCGGTTACATGAGGGGTTGCCCAAGAAGTGCCTCCACCAACATAGTCGTAAGAACTGTTAGGTACAGTGGAATAAATTTGTCGTTGTAGTACTGGAGGCACATCTTCACCAGGGCCTACTCCACCCGGGGCAACAACATCAATCCAATTTCCTGTACTTGAATATTCGGCTTTTTCATTATCATTTGTTGTTGCCCCAACTGTGATTATGCCTTGACCGAATGCAGCAGGGTATTGAATCACATTAACATACTGATTCCCCATTGAAGCAGTTGCCACTATATTTAACTTGTAAGCATCAGCAAATGCTAAACGAACCGTTTGCGAATATCTTCCGGTAGGTATTAACCTCCAGCTATTGTTAATTACATGGGAACCACGCTGAGACGCACTACGAACTGCATCAGTAAATTCTGCATCAGTATAATTTCCGAAATCTTCGTTGATAATACCCACGTTCCATGCAACTCCAGCAATACCAATGTTATTGTTCCCTTGTGCTGCAGCTATACCGGCAACAACAGTACCATGACGACTGTTATCTCCAAGGTCTCCTGTAACCCTTCCAATAAAATCTGGATGATCGGTTTGCATACCATCATCAATAATACCAATTTTTATGTCGCTTGATCCTGTTGTTATATCCCATGCTTCATCAGCATCAATGTCAGCGTCAATAGTACCTCCGCCTTCGCCAGTATTTTTTAAAGCCCATTGTTTACTGAAATGCTGGTCATTAGGATCAGAATCCGGCGCACCGTAACCATGTGGTTCTGCATAAATAACGTTAGTATTGTTTGTAAGAACTGAAGTAAGATTTTCTATCATTTGTTGATTTGGAAGACGGAGTACGTAAATATTTGACCAATCTGTAAGTATAGACCGTTTCTCCCATTCGATTAACAACAATTCGATCAGATAGCTGAAAATCCGGTATTACGCGAAACAGATATTCTACGTTTGAACTTAACATAAGTTGTCGCAATGTATCAGAGAGAAAAGAAAACTGTGATACAGGACCTTGAGTTGCTCCAGACGGTGAAGTTACTGAGCCTGGTTGGAACATAACTATAACTTCACGATCATAGGTTGTTGTTTGGCTGAGCATGTTAAAGTACAGCATTAGTGTCAGTATTAGTAAAATAAAAAAGTTTTTCATGTTTGCTTCTCCTTAAATTTATGGTCGATAATAATATGTTAATTGTCGTAGTCCAGTACCATCCGTATTTATTAACCACAGTTGTCCATTCCCACTGCGGGGACAGAGAAAGTCATAATAGAGAAAAACGAATTTAATCCCATCGGGACTCCAATCAAAACGCCCCGCATAATCTGGACTAATTTTTTGTAAATTTGTGCCATTTGCATCCATAGTCCATAAAGCAGGCGGACCGATACGTGGCTTAGAATAAAATCCGATCTTGGTACCATCAGGAGAATATTTTGGGGAACGATCTCTTGCATTATTATAAGTAAGTCGCACTGGATTTAATCCGCTGCTGTCCATAGTATAAATCTCGGATGAAAAAGTAGTGTCGCCTGGATATCGATAGTGTATGATCTTTTCACCATTCGGTGACCATGAAGGCTGGCGTATTTCTCCGATTTGTGGTTCATAAGCGATTCGTCTTTTATGTGAACCATCAGATTGCATTTTCCATATAAAGTACATGCCATTTGGGCTATCGAAATTAGAGTCATACGCTATCCATTGTGCATCGGGGCTCCAAGTTGGGTAGAAATTTCTGCCCGCAAAGGTTAGTTGTGTCAAACTACTAATGTCGTATTGTGCTGGATTCAAACTTGTTACTGTCACTTTATATATTTGTCCTCCTCGCTCTATTGCAAGTTGTGTCCCATCGGGACTCCAAGCAGGCAGTTCATATCCTTCTATCAATGGCTGTCGCTCGCCGGTTACAGCATGCACTAACCAGATGCCGGCAAAACCATAATCTAGTACACCATCACCGTTGGTATCCAAACTTTCGGCATGGTACGCAGCAATCCACTCACCGCCTGGATGCCATGCTGGCTCGTCAAAATAAAATGGAAACATCACAGTATCTAATACGCTTTCAACACAACGTAGAATTAACTTTCCAGAACTGCTTGCCTTTACCCAGTATCCTTTTCCGGGCAGGATTGTGTCGGCTTTAATGTAACCAACACCGGTAACATATTCATAATATCCAGCCACAACAATTCCACCCGGATCAGTGGTTATGGTATCAGTTAGCACTTTAAGGTTTGTTGTGCCAATCATATTCCAGCCTTGTGAAAGTTTAACTGTGCTTACCACCGAATAGGCAGGGTACTGGATGATGGCAATAGTATCGGGTGCGTCAAACTTGAGCCAGTACCCAACACCAAGTTCAAGTGTATCGGCTACAACATATCCTTTCATGTAAGCGTATGCTTTAGATATTGCGTTTGGAAATAAAGAATCTGCAATTAATATTCCAGGGCTTATTGGCAGCGAGATCAAGTTCCATCCCGGCTTTACCATTATGATTGTAGTATCAAACGTTTGATCATATAGTTTGGCACAACAGGGCAGTAAGTTTCTTGAGAAGGTTAATTCGTCAAGAGGGCTTTGTGAAAATTGAGCCTGTGACGATTGGCTGAAAACAAGAGAGAGTTGTGTATGTAATAAAATTAGTAAAGTAATGAAACTTAGTAAAAACTTATAATACATATAACCTCTAATTAAGTTAATTAATTTGTACCAATGCACCTTTGATTACGTTAGTTGCGGCTGCTGACGATTCCACTTGTGTACCGCTGACTTTTACTGATGCAGATGATTTCAATTCGGCGGAAGCTGAGCCAGCAAGCGAAAGTTTATTGCCTGCTGTTGCTTCAATATCCTGTGCTTTGATTTCAGCTTTGGAGGTTGCAGAAATTTCGATTTTGTCAGCTTTCATTTCTATTTTATCATCGGCATTTATTTTTATTGTTTTTGCATGAACTTCTATCGTACCGTTGCTCGATTCGATGAAAATTTTAGGTCCATCGTGTTCCATACGTATAAGGTTCTCTCCGTTCGGCATGCTGATCAAGATTTGCTCAGAACCTTTTTTTTCAATAACTCTGATTTCCGAACCGGAAGATGTTTTTGCAATCAACACTTCTTCGGTGCCGTTATCGGTTTTACAATCGGGTTTGTTTTCGCTGTGATAGAGTGAACCAATAACTACGGGAAGTGATGTATTGCCGTGTTCACATCCAACCAAAACCTGATCGGATATGCGGGGAGTAAAGTGTGAACCATGGTCAGAACCCGCAAAAGATGTTAACACACGAGCCCATGCGTGAGCATTTCCTTCAGTATCCCATAGATAGCGAATTTGAACCCTGCCGATGTTTTCAGGGTCTTTATTATCCATTACTTCAGCCGGTTGTAAAAGTCCCATATATTCACGTTCGTCGGTGGCTAATTTGCGCATCACAGCATCTTTTACTGCACCCTTAAACGAGGCGCTGTAAACGTTGCCTTTGAATTCGGCTTCTAATTCCACCACTACAAACTTATCTTTTAGAATTGGATGGTCGGGAGCTTCAATTGCACGCCCGATTGTAACCATCGGATGATTTGTAGTCCCGGTTACGTTAATATGCAGTCCGTTGTAAAATGCCTGTTGATTTTTAACAAAGTTTTCGAATTCGCTTTTTTGCACAAACGGCTCTTTGTAAATTTCAGTCGGCTCTTGATGTAGGTCATTCGATTTTTTGAAAATCTTTTGACCGAAGGGATGATTAGGAGCCGGGTAACTTCCTGAATTTACAGCCAAGTGAGACGAATCGGAATGTTTTTGATAGTCGTAAGGAACGCCGTGGAATTTTGTATCTCCTAAAAAACAATTAAGCCGGACATCCGAAATATTTTCCAATCCCAACTTAACATTACTCGTTCCGCTCAATTTGGATTCATATCTAAATGTTTCA
>JASEGV010000060.1 GCA_030017895.1 Bacteroidota bacterium
TTTCTTAAATATACAAAAAAAAGTATTCAATAAGTCAATTTTTGGAACCGCCCATAATTCAGTTGACTAACCGTGCAGCCCGTATAGTCCGCCAGCTACTTGCTTTTTCTCGCCGGCAAATTATTGAACCTGCGGTCATCGATATCAACACATTAATTTCCGATTTATTAAAACTAATCGGTAATACTATCGGTGAACACATCGAAATTGAATTTCTTCCCAACAAAGGAATCAACACAATATTTGCTGATACTGCTCAAATAGAACAGATAATTATGAATCTTTGTATGAATGCTCGCGATGCTATGCCCGAAGGGGGGAAACTTATCATAGAAACCGAAAATGTTGTTTTGGACGAAGATTATGTACACGGTTATCCGGGCGCAAAACCGGGAAAATATGTTATGCTCGCGGTTACCGATACCGGCTGCGGAATACCTTCATCATCTTTGGATAGAATATTTGAACCGTTCTTCACAACAAAGGAAAAAGACAAAGGAACAGGTCTTGGTCTGGCAATGGTTCACGGTATTGTTTATCAACATAACGGAATAATAAACGTCTATAGTGAAGTTTCGAAAGGAACGACTTTCAAGATTTATTTTTTAGCTTCCGAGGATGCAACCGCAATAAAAATAATAGACGATAAGAAAGAGCTCCCAATCGGAACCGAAACTATTCTTTTAGTTGAAGATGATGCTGATTTACGCGAGATGATTTTCTCCTTACTTACAAACCAAGGTTATGTAGTAATAACTGCAATAGATGGAGAGCAAGCTATCGAGATATTTACCCGCAATGCCTTAAATATTGATTTCATAATTTCGGATGTCGTGATGCCAAAAATATCGGGTAAAGAATTTTACAATAAAGTACGCTTGCTTAATCCCGACATCGGATTTTTATTCATCAGCGGATATACAGCAAATGTGATACATAAAAATTTTTTATTGGAACGGGGTTTTGACTTTCTCCAAAAACCATTTACGCCATACGAGCTTGCTATCAAAATTCGAAAAATTTTAGAGAAACCAAATAAGATTGTAATATGAAAAAAGTAGAAGATGCTTTATCGTATTTTAATGAAGGTTTCAGTTGTTCGCAGGCAGTTGTTTCAGCTTATGCTGAAGAGTTTGGAATAGATAAAGAAACTGCTCTGAAACTTGCCGGCGCTTTCGGTGGCGGAATGGCGCAGATGGGAGAAACGTGCGGTGCGGTTACAGGCGCCTTAATGGTATTGGGTCTGAAGTACGGTAGAATAAACACCAAAGACTTTGAGACAAAAGAAAAGTTATACGAAGCTGTAAAAGACTTTGTTGAAAAATTTAAGCTTCAAAATGGAACTATAGTTTGCAGAGAATTACTTGGATACGACATTAGCACACAAGAAGGGCGAGACAAAGCAACACAGCAAAATTTGTTCAAAACAATTTGTCCTAAATTAGTTGCACTTTCGGTTGAGTATTTGGAAGAAGTGGTGGATCGCTAATGTCAACAACTATTTTTTGATTTAACCTGAACAAACTGCCGCTTTTACAAACTCACGGAATAGCGGATGCGAGTTTGCCGCACGCGATTTTAACTCAGGATGGAACTGCACTCCAACAAACCAAGGATGATTTTCAAGCTCAACGATTTCCACTAAATGATTTTGTGGACAAATTCCGCTCAATGTTAATCCGCATTTTGATAAATGTTCAACGAAAGCATTATTCACCTCGTAGCGATGGCGATGGCGTTCGTGAATCAATTCGCGTTTGTAAGCAATATACGCTTTTGAGTTGCGCCGTAATTTACAAGGGAACGAACCAAGCCGCATTGTGCCTCCGTAATCTTTAACATTTTTCTGTTCCAACATCAGGTCGATAACAGGTTGTTTTGTTCTCGTGAATTCTGTGCTGTTGGCATTTTTCAAACCGCAAACGTTGCGGGCATACTCAATAACTGCACACTGCATACCCAAGCAAATTCCGAAAAACGGAATTTTATTTTCACGAACATATTTAACAGCCGAAATTTTTCCTTCAATTCCCCGCTCGCCAAAACCGGGTGCTACTAAAAGTCCAGAAATATTTTTTAAATTATTTTCAACGCAGCTTTTTTCCATATCTTCGGCAGCTATCCACTTTAAATTCACACGCACATTATTTGCAGCCCCTGCGTGTATGAATGCTTCAACTATACTTTTGTATGCATCGTGATGCTCAGTGTATTTTCCACAAATCGCTATATCGACAGAACCGGCTGGATTTTTTACCCGGTTCACCATTTTTTTCCAATCCTTCAAATTCGGCTGCGGACAGGTTAAATCTAATTTTTCCAAAACTATATTATCCAAATCCTGTTCTTCGAAAACGATTGGCGATTCATAAATAGTTTCTAAATCGGGCGCCCCTATTACATTTCCGGGATCAACATTTGTAAAGAGGGCTATCTTTTCTCTCACATCTTTCGACAAAGTTCTATCGGAGCGGCAAATCAAAATATCAGGTTGAATACCGATTTCGCGCAATGTGCTGACGCTGTGTTGAGTTGGTTTTGTTTTTATTTCACCCGCCGACTTTATATACGGCACAAGTGTAACGTGGATGCTGAGCGCATTTTTCCGTCCTAACTTATACATAAACTGCCGCATTGCCTCAAGGAAGGGTAAGCTCTCGATGTCGCCAACGGTTCCGCCGATTTCAGAGATCACCACATCGAACTCACCCGATTTTCCAAACGCTTCAAATCTTCGTATGATTTCGTCAGTGATGTGCGGAATTACCTGCACGGTGCCTCCAAGATAATCGCCGCGCCGCTCTTTTGTAATCACTTCGTAATATACCTGACCTGTGGTAGCATTATTTTTACGCGTCGTGTTGATATCCAAAAATCTTTCGTAGTGTCCTAAATCCAAATCGGTTTCGGCGCCGTCGTCGGTTACATAAACTTCGCCGTGTTGATAAGGATTCATTGTGCCTGGATCGACATTGATGTATGGGTCGAACTTCTGTATCGTAACACGAAGTCCGCGCGATTTTAAAAGCAGACCTAACGAAGCGGCAGCTATTCCTTTGCCAAGAGACGATACAACACCTCCTGTAACGAAAATATATTTTATTGGATTTCGTCGTGCCATAGTTTCTCCGTTTTATTTTATTTGGATGTTATTCTTGGAAACTACTCCACCGGACAGAACTAATTTAAGTCCTTCTTCTATTGTGAGATTCAAAACTCTTACATCGTTTTTGGGAACGAAAATTACTACACCGGAAGTCGGATTTGGCGGGTGTGGAATATAAACCGAGATGGTCTCTAAATTATCCCGACCAATCGATTCAAATACAACCTCGTTCGTTGCAAAACCGACCGAGTAAATTCCTTCTCTCGGATATTGTACACACACAACATTTTTGAATGTTTTGCTTTTAGCGCCAATTGCAAATGCCGATATCAAATCTCGGATAGCGCTGTATATTGTTCGGGCAAGTGGAAGCGTAGATAATAGATTATCGAAACCCTTGATGATAAATTTACCAATCAAGTTACGGGACATTAAACCAATAATTAAAATCAATACTGTCATTGATACGAAACCGATTCCGGTGATATGATATCCAATCACTCTATCGGTAATCGGAGATATGATTCCATCAATAGTTTCGAATAATGTTTTTAGAACAATGAGTGTAATAACAATCGGGACAATAACTACGATGCCTCGTGTAAAAGTTGTTCTCAAAAAGCCAAAAAACGACATTTTTTCATCACTCATAATTTATTGCCTTTAGTTCGTTCTAAAATTTGTTTTATCCGTTCAACGTCTTCAGGAGTATCAACAGGAATGCTCTCGTATTTTGTTACAACTGCTTTAATCTTAAATCCGTTTTCAATTATGCGGAGCTGTTCCAATTTTTCAGCACGTTCAAGCAAGGATTCCCGCCAAGAGGTGAACATTAGTAGAAATTTTTTCCGGAAAACATATAAACCGATATGCTTGTAGTAGGTATGGCTTTTAAGCCATTCATCATGATTCCCTTCTTCACGAAAATAGGGGATTGGCGAACGCGAAAAATATACAGCATAACCTTCATCGTTTAAAACCACTTTAGGTACATTTGGATTCTTTAAATCGCTTTCATCAGTAATAACTTTAACTAACGTAGCAACTTCAATTGAATCGTCTTGTAAAAGTGGAAGAACGGCTTCATCAATCATCTCCGGAGAAAGAAGCGGCTCGTCGCCTTGAACATTCACAATAATATCAGCATCGTCTAAATTTTTTGCAACGAAAGCAATGCGGTCACTGCCGCTTTTAATATCTTTTGGGGTCATCACAACTTTGCCGTTGAAGCTTTTAACAACTTCCTCAATTCGGCTGTCGTCGGTTGCAACTATTACTTCGTTCACAAGTTTAGCTTTTTTAGCTTGTTCATACACACGCTGAATCATAGATTTACCGGTTAAATCAACAAGCGGTTTACCGGGCAAGCGTGTAGAGGCAAAGCGAGCCGGAATTATTGCATAAACTTTTTCTGATTTAGTGCTCATTGTTCAATGTAATGCTTTGTGATGGCTCGATGAACTTCATCCATTAATCTCAATTCTTCCTGTTTGCCGCCGTCCTTCAGAACTTCGATTGGCGTATCTATTACAAGTGTGATATCGCCGGGAACGATGCGCAATTTTTTCTTCGGTAAAATTTTAAAGCTACCGTTAATTGTTAGTGGAATAACAGGCACACCTGATTTCACAGCCAAATTAAAAGCTCCCCGTTTGAAGGGCTGGAGTTTTCCATCTTTGGTTCTTGTTCCTTCTGCGAACAACAAAACCGATGCACCGTTACGAATTTTTTCAGCAGCATCATCTAAACTGCGAGCCGCTTCAGTTCCACGTGTCCGGTCGATAGCAATGTAAGTCTTCCCATATTTGAGTCCCCAACCAAAGAACGGTACTTTTTCTAATTCTTTTTTATAGACAATTCTTATCTGATCCGGAATACCTCCGATTACGGCTGGTATATCGAAACCGCTTGCGTGGTTGGAAACATAAATATAGCTTTTTCCCGGTTGCAGATTTTCGGCACCGTTGGTTTTTACTTTTACACCGCATATACTCAAAACAAATTTGGAATGAGTTCTTGCTACCCAGTGGAATGCACGCCCTTGTTTGTTAATCGGAATAAACAAAAGTGCGGCTATGCCGCCGAGAACACTGGCGATTACCACAAGAAATATTTTAGCTAACGAAATTAACATTATAGAGGGAAAAATTTGTATCCATCTTACGAAAATATAGTTTGAAAAGCAAAGAACTTTTGCCAATCTCCAAAAATCTGATTATCTTTATTCTGTAATCATCAACAAATTGAGGAGATAAATTTATGCCGACTTTCATACTTGCAACAAAGTTATCATCGGATATAACGAAAAATCCGGCTATCAGGGAAGACATCGGAAAGGAATGGAAATCGAGAATTACCTCGAAATGCCCAAAGGTGAAATGGTTAGCTCACTATGCTCTGCTGGGACCCTATGATTTTATGGATATTTACGAGGCACCCGATGAAGAGGAAGCCGCAAAAGTATCAATGATTACACTATCGTCGGGGGCGTCAGTCGCAGAAAGCTGGACTGCAATTCCATACAAACGGTTTTTAGAACTCGTTAAAGAAATTTAGTAACTTTCTGCCTAAAAAAATACTTTGGCAGACGTGCTAACCCGCTCCTCCTCCTCCTCCTCGCTCCGTTTCTAAGGCTTTGGAGCGTAGGCGACCGAAGCGGAATAAAACATTTTCTGAAATATATCTTGCGATATCATTGATTTTTGGTGGTGATAGCTTTATATTTTTACAGAATCTCCCGGGCGAATGTGATTACCGATTCTGTAAATAATAAGCTCGTTTATGTATCAGTTTAAGATTTATTTTAAACAAGGAAAGGAATGAACTATGACCGGGTTCGACAATTTTCGACTACATCATACTTACGAACAGGTGCTTTATAAATGGAAAGATAAAATTCATAATCTCGAGACAATTTGCAGTCACCCGAAAATAGATTTAACACAACAATCGCGCGCACAACTTTATTCAAAAATTGAAAACTTAAAATCTTATTTTTATACGGCTCGGTATTATTCTGCCAGTGAAGAGGAAGACTCACACACGATTATGAAAAATCTGCTCCTCGAAATGAAAACGCTTGAAGGCGAAATTACAACAATTCTCGAAGTACCGAAATCTGTAAGTCAAACAATTTAAGAAACTATTGCCACCGCATTCTCAAATTATTCCAACCGTTATATACAAATTTTGCAGTCCCTATAGTTAAGATCATAAACACACCGCCAGCTATTAAATCGATTACATAATGATATCGCAAATAAACAGTCCCAAAAATTAATAATGTTCCGATGGCCCAAAGGAATAATTTCGATTTCATTTTGTAGTGAGCCGAGATATACATTAATACAAGTGTCAGTTGAGTGTGCCCGCTGGGAAAAACATCCCGCTGCACAATCTCAACGGGATTCGGATGCCCTTTCACAATCGACTCGCCATAATTAACAAAGTCTCGGAGGAAGTTTGTAATAAATAACCCGGGCAATTCGGTGTTAGTCGTTCCAAAATCGTGCAGCGTAAATCTTGGACCGACCGCTGGCAGAAAAAAATAACCTATGTACGAAAGATAAAATCCGTACACGATTAAAAACGCTGCGTAATAAAACTTTTCGAAGTCCCCCTTTTTATACAACTCGTAACCTGCGATGATGAACAAAAAGTAAAAACTTGAATATGCAATTTGTATAATTTCGGTTAATAGCGGATGCGAAAACTGCCACAGCCAAACCGTAGGATCGACACCAAAAAGCCATCTATCAATCTCAATTAACAGCGTATCATAATCTTTTCCGTGTATCGGGGCGATCATAAAATAAAGCTGTTTGAATGTTAATAGAATCATCGGAGCAATATACCAGCTTCGGATACTTTTCAATAGTTTGTTTTCATACCTCGCATCGAGATTGGCAACCACTAAAACAAAAATTATTACAATAACATTAACAGATATTAATTCAAGATAGTGTTCGATACTTAAGTGGAAGATAATATCGAGGGCAATCAGGAGGGTAGCAAAAACTATAACTACTAAATCGAGAGGCTGTAAAGGAGAGAAATATTTTTTCAAATTCATTACTTAAGATAAATTAAACTCAACGAAGTAAAATAAATAAGCAAGCCCAAAGCATCGTTTGTGGTTGTGATGAAAGGACCTGTTGAAACAGCAGGGTCAATTTTTATTTTATCTAATATAAAAGGCATCACCGCACCGACAACTGTGGCATTAACAACAACAATTAACAGAGCAATACCGATAGCGAAGCCGAACCAAAAATCGCCGAACCAAAGTGTAGAAACAAGAATAAGTAAAGAACTCAGAATAAATCCGTTTGATAAAGAAACACCTAATTCTTTTATTAGTCGTTGTTTAATTTGACCGAACCAAATTTCACCGGTTGCTAATCCCCGCACAACAATCGCCGAAGATTGAATTCCTGCATTGCCGCCCATCGCCATTATAATAGGGATAAAGAAAGCAGCCATCACAATTTTTTCGAGGGAAGTTTGAAACTCGCTTAAAACTACAGCCGAAAGCATTTCCCCGACAAAGCCAAGCAAAAGCCAAGGCAAACGTAGCCGCATTACTTGAAAAACTGTTGCCGATGCTAACTCAGTGCCGGTAACACCAGCCATTTTTTCAATATCCTCAGCCGCTTCTTCTTGGATAACATCAACCACGTCGTCGATGGTTATAAGTCCGAGAAGTTCCAATTTATCACCAACCACAGGAATCGAAATTAAATCATACTTTTGCATTAAGTTCGCAACTTCCTCCTGGTCTGTCATTACATTTACGCTAATTAAATCTGCATCCATTACTTTATTGATGCGCTGACGGGGTGAATTGGTAATCAAATCTTTCAGAGTAAGTTTTCCGCACAACGTTTCGGAATCATCGACGGCATAAATAATATTTATATCTTCAATTTCTTTTGCAATCGCCCTGATTTTTTTTATCGCCTGATGAACCGTATCGTTTTGATTGACTGTAACGACTTCGGTTGCCATAATACCGCCGGCGGAGTCCTCGGGATAGCGAAGAAGCTCTTTAACTTCAGCCGATTCCTCGGCGGGCATTTCCTCTAAAACTCTTCCGGCAACAAAATCAGAAAGTTCTGCAACTATATCGGCAGCATCATCCGAGTCTAGCTGACCGACGAGAGCAGATATCCGTTCCTGAGGCAGCAGTTCTAACAAACCTTCCCGGATGCTGCTTTCCAATTCCAATAGAACTTCACTCGCCGCAGTAACATCAAGCAGGTTGAAAACATACTCGCGGTCTTCAGTATTTTGCAGATGATCGATAATATCAGCAATGTCGGCAGGGTGTAAATCGGTGAGGATGTTAAGTAATGCCGGTGCAGCTTGGTCGTGAACCAGTTCGGCAATATCGAACATCAATTCTTCATCAACCTCGATGGTTTTCTTTCCCCTGCTGCGGGTAATAATTATCGGTTGATTATTATTTTTTAAACTATCTGACATTTAATTATTTCATCAATTTTATCTGTCAATATAACAAATTCATTTATAGAAAGTTCTTCGGGACGTTTGTGTAATGGAAAATTAATTTCCTTCATAATGTTTTTTACAATCGTTTCATCGAAGGGTAAATATTTTAAACAATTTCTTAAAGTTTTTCTGCGTTTACCAAAAGTTGTCCGAACAACTGTGCGGAACAATTTCTCATCAACATTCTCAAATGGCAATTTATGATGGAAATCGATTCTCACTACGGTTGAAGTTACTTTTGGTTTCGGGAAGAAACAATTTGGCGACACTTTAAAAAGACTTTTCGGCCCTCCATAGAATTGTGTAAGCACCGAAAGAATTCCATAAGCTTTTGAGTGAGGCTTAGCCGTTAAACGATCGGCAACCTCTTTTTGTATCATCATTGTTACGTTTGAAATTATTTTATGATACTCGATGGCTTTAAACAATATCGGCGAAGTTAAATGATATGGAATGTTGCCAACAATCTTTAACTTTTTAGACCCTGTATCTAACGCACTAAGATCAAATTCAAGAATATCCTGATTGATAATTTTTAATTTGGTCGAAGAGATATTTGATAGCAGATCTTCGGCAGCACGTTTATCTATTTCAACGGCATATATTTTTTTTACATTTTCTACAATATATTTGGTAAGAGCACCTTGTCCCGGTCCGATTTCAACTACCACATCATCTTTTGTTAAATTTAAGCTTTCAACAATTTTGCGTGATATGTTTTCATCGATTAAGAAATTTTGTCCGAGCGATTTCTTCGGTTTAATAACAATTTTACTCGTATTAATAACGCGGTTTGGCATTCAATCAGGGTTTCCTGAATAATTTTTTAATAGCATCTTCTCCTTTTTTCTTCAATTCTTCAATTCCCTTTTGCTTTAAAGTATCTTCTAACTTTTTAACTTCTTCACCTATCTTTTCTTTTAACTCGTCTTTTCGTTTTTCAATTTCCTGTCGTGCAGCA
The DNA here is from genome assembly GCA_030017895.1 of Bacteroidota bacterium. Taxonomy (NCBI): domain Bacteria; kingdom Pseudomonadati; phylum Bacteroidota; species Bacteroidota bacterium. Next base: position 9,579 of record JASEGV010000060.1, read on the forward strand.
TCTTCCAACTGTCGCTTCTGTTCTTTAGTATTCAAACTAACTACAGGTTTCGTTAAGCTTCCACCGACTAAAAGGGGAAGCAAAAACCTTCCATCTTTATCTTTGAATACATTAACTAATTGGTTCACCGTTCCGCCCACTTTTAATTTTTCGGAAAGAGCTGCGGGGAGTTTCAAACCGATGTCATACGCCAAACTTCCATCGAAAGCTTGATAGCCTTTCATACTGATATCTGAATTCAATGCCGATATTTTTAAATCTTGTAGATTAATCCTGCCATCTGAAATATCGAAATTGTTCGACCAGTTTTTAAAATCAATTTGTCGCAACTCATCGAGGCCTGTAAACTCGGCAATTTTTTGCATAACCGGGTAGCCGGTCAGCTTGCCGTCGAAGATTTGCACCTTGCCTTCTCCCGATAGAGTTTGAGGCGTCAAACCGAGTGTATCGTCGAGTTGCCCTTTTATCGTTGTATTCATCGTAAGCTTGCCAAAAATATTTTTCCCGAATGACGTGAAATTACTTAAGAGCGTATTCCCTTCAACTCCCGCAATATCCAACTGCAAATTAAAAGGTTTACCATCGTGTTTTCGCATATCTATCGTTCCTTTTGTAATAATACTTCCGGCAAAAGCGTTAAGCGACAATCCTTGCAGGTTCACAACGCCATCGACGATGCTGAGCGAACCGCGAACATCGGTAAAATCAAATTTCTCCATCACTAATTTCCCGATGCTCACATTGGCATTTATATCTATGTTCGGGAATAAAATCGGTTCAGCTTTTTTACCCGCTGCCCGTTCAACCTCTTTTTGTTCAGTCCCCATAATATCTGCGGTAAAAAACTGTTTAGAGTTCAACGTAATTAATGCAGATGGCTTCCCCGCTTCGGCTTTTTCCATCATCATCGCTAAATAATTTTTCAAAGTAAACGCAATTTTCATATCCGAGTTGCCAATATCCATATCCAATTGTTTCGATTCAATGATCTGATTATTGATATTGATTGTGCCGTTTAAATTTTTAATAGGATTTGCGGAAACAGCAGTTGCAATTGCCACATTTTGAAATTCCATCTTTCCTTCTGCTTTAATACTTGTGGGTAGTTTCACTTTCCCGTTCAACGAAATATTTGACCGGATTAAACCCGCAAGCTCTGTCCCCTTTTCCAAGGGATAGAAATCTTTGATTTCAGATAAGTTCAAAACACCGTTAATATTGCTGCTGATTACAGGATTATCAAAATCAACGACATTTAATTTACCACTCACTGTATTGGCTCCCAATTTCAGAGAAAATTTTTCGACATTTAGTTTCCTGATTTTTTGCGACCGCTCGAAATTTCCGTCAACATTAATATCTGTAATCGACTTAGGTAATTGTGTATATTTTACGGTTCCGTTTTCGAGTAAAAACTTCCCGGCAACAGACGGCTGAATCGTATCGCTCACTTCCCCTTTTACGGTCATCAAAAAACTGAACTTGCCAGTGCTCGAAATTCCTTCGGCAGCTTTCAAAAACTCTTTCGGTACAATCGAAAGCAGTTGCTTCAATTCAGTATTCTTTGAGTATATTTCAAAATCTACTATGGGTGTCGTCTGTGTGTTCGTGATTACCCCTTTTCCAAAAAATTGGATTTCATTTATTCCTACATTCACAGAATCAAACCGCAATTCATCTTTTTCAGATAGATAAGTAAGCTGCTGGTAACTTCGTATCGGAAGATTCTCAACAAGGTTACTTTTAACAGTGCCAAAACTGAATTTTTCGATTTTTATCTCATTCGTTACACCGACTTCCTCACCGGTTAACGATTCGGCACGTGTCTTTTGATTATAACCTGTTATTGTAACACGATTGTCATCTTTTTTATTTATGTAATCAAGTTTGCCATCTATAATTTGGAGATTTGATAACAGAATTGATGCACCGTGGAATCCTTTAACTTCAACTTTAACATCGGCGCTTTTAAGAGTATCAGTTCCTTCTTTCGATGAACCATAATTAGTAATTCCCGCTTCGTTCGTTTCTATATATAATGTAGGACGTTTAATTATTACTTCGTTCACCTCCAAACGGTTTTTGAAGAGTGGGAAAATCTGAACATCGAGCAGGAGTTGTTCAAGTGAAACGAATTCCTCTTTTTCGAATTTCAAATCTTTAGGATTGGAGATTTTCAAATTATCAATTTCAATCCCGAAGGTTGGAAATAAGCTTAACGAAATATCCGATATTTCAATACTCCGTTGTGTCGCATCTTCTATTTTTGGAATAACAAAGTTTTTTAATCTATCGCTGGAAAAATAAATTTTTAGAAATACTACTAATCCTACCATCAAACCGACTGGGATAAGTAACACTATTGTCCATAATTTTATTTTACTGCTTACCATTTTAATACCTCATAAATCATCAATTGATATTTTGTTCTCGTGAAAATATAAAGAAATAGCGAGGGAATGTCAATTAATTTCTCCATTTAGTTCATTGATTTTGAGAATAAATAATTGTATCTTGCAACGTAAAAACTTAAAGGAGTATTAATGATAGACGAAAACAAAGAAATTGAAAAAACCGGTGACGGTGCAAATTCTGACGAACAGAAACCACGACCGAAGTATCGACCGCGGTACCAAAATTACCGGAGGCCACGAGCGGACAGCCAATATGAGAGAAGGCAGACGCCTCCCGAACAAAAACCAAATTATTCGATTTCAATTATAATACCTGCATATAATGAAAAAGACTCTCTACGAGAATTATATGAAAAAATTAGACAAACGGTTACACAGCATAATTATAGATACGAAATAATCATTATAGACGACGGCAGCACCGACGATTCGGCAAGGGTTTTGAGAGATTTACGACAACGGGATAATCGAATAAAGGTTATAGTTTTTAGAAGAAATTACGGCAAATCTGCAGCTTTATCGGTTGGTTTTCAGCAAGCAAAGGGAGATATAATTATTTCGATGGATGCCGACCTGCAAGATGACCCGGCAGAAATTCCGAAGTTAATAAATGAAATCAACAAAGGAAAAGATATGGTTTCGGGTTGGAAAAAGAAGCGATACGATCCGATTACTAAAACAATTCCATCCCGGTTTTTTAATTTTGTAACCTCGATACTAACAGGTATCCCGCTGCACGATTTCAATTGCGGATTGAAAGCATACAAGAAAGAAGTGTTAAAAGAAATTAATGTGTATGGCGAATTGCATCGCTTCATTCCTGCTCTTGCCCACTGGCAAGGTTACTCCATCGGAGAAGTTGTAGTGCAGCACCATAAACGCAAATATGGCAAAACTAAATTTGGCGTTGGGCGTTTTTGGAAAGGGTTTTTAGATTTGTTGACCATGCTTTTCACGACGCGTTATATGCAGCGGCCGTTACATCTTTTTGGTTTCTGGGGATTATTATTTACCGGCGCCGGCTTTGCCATTGATGCTTACCTCGTTGTCGAGTGGATATTAGGACTGACCGCACTTAGCAACCGGCCTCTATTTTTAGGAGGCATCTTGCTGATGATTGTAGGAGTTCAATTCATTTCAATCGGCTTAATTGGAGAGATGATTACAAAATCCCGTGAAACGAAAAACGAATACGCTATCAAAGATATCTTTAAGTGATGGGAAAACAGATTAGTCTTAGTAAAATAAAAACTGATTGCCGGCATTTTCGGGGCGACATTCCATGCAAACCGCATAAAATTTTGGGTGTCCATTGTTTCGATAAAAAGGGAAAGGTTTGCCAACATTACGATAAAACGAATGAGAAAATTTTAATCATCAAACTCGGAGCAATCGGCGATGTAATCCGGACAACTCCAATTCTTCACAAACTAAAAAAAATAAAACCGAAAGCTGAAATCTGGTGGTTAACTTATTCACCGGAAATAGTTCCGAGTTTAGTGGATGTGGTGCTGCCGTTTACTGTTCAAAGTATTACTACTTTGCAAGCGGTACATTTTGATATAATATATAACCTCGACAAAGACAAAGAAGCCTCTGCTCTTTGCTTACTGCTCTCCGCTCGTATCAAAAAAGGGTTCTTTTTAAAAAACGGCAAGTGCTCACCAATTAACAAGAATTCTAAACATAAGTTCATTACAGGGCTCTTTGATGATGTGAATAAAGCAAATACGAAAAATTATTTAGAAGAAATTTTTGAGATTGCAGGTTTCAAGTTTAAGGGCGAAGAATATATTTTGGAAAATGGTTTGGATGGATTCAATTGGAAACTTCCGAAAAACAAAATGATTATCGGCTTGAATACCGGATGCGGCGGTCGTTGGACTTCCCGTCTATGGCCCGAAAAATATTGGATTGAACTTTCAAAAAAACTGAAGAAAGCCAGTTATACACCGCTCTTACTCGGCGGTGAACAGGAACACCAGAAGAATTTAAAAATCGCCAAGCAGAGTGGGGCAACTTATTTAGGTAACTTTCCTCTCAGGCAATTCATCGGCGAGGTCAATCAGTGCGATTTAGTTGTAACTGGCGTAACAATGGCTATGCATGTTACAATCGGACTCAAGAAAAAAATTGTACTCTTTAACAACATCTTCAACAGACACGAATTTGAGCTTTACGGATTAGGGAAAATTTTAGAACCTGAATACGATTGCAACTGCTACTTTTCCCCAACCTGCAAAAACAATTGTATGCAATACTTGAAAGTCGAGACTGTCTTCGATACGATTCAGAAACTTCTTAAGAAGTGATATGGGAAAAAAGGAAAAACCGAAACCGTATCAAGAGAAAAAAAACTTCGATATAAAAAACTGGCATGCGATAGCTGTAATAGTTGCCTCCGTTGTAATTTTCTTCAGAGATATTTTGCTGCAAAAAGCATTTATGTGGGAAGACTTTATTTATCAGTTTTATCCATTCCGAAATTTTGCTGCAGTCTCACTTGCAAACGGCGAGCTACCTCTCTGGAATCCTTTCACATTTAGCGGAATGCCATTCCAAGCCGACATACAATCCGCAGTTTTTTATATTCCGAATTTAATTCAGATGTTTCTCGTTAGCAGTGAGCGGCTACATTTCTTCTGGGTCGAACTATTCATCGTATTCCATTACATGCTCGCAGGTATTAGTATGTATTTTTTGATGAAACATTTCAAGATTGAGAAACTTCCCGCTCTCTTCAGCGGTCTTGTTTATATGCTATCGGGATTTATGATTACGCACGGTATTCATCAGATAATCATCAATCACGTTGCCTGGCTGCCGCTTGTGATACTTCTTTTCACAAAAGCAATTGAACACAAATCTTTGTTTTACACAATTCTCGGAGGATTAACTCTCGGGCATTCGGTACTTGCCGGATTCCCTCAGCTTAGTTTATATATCTTTCTGCTTCTGTTGTTTTATTTTGTTTTCATTTTCATCGTTAAACTGAAAGAGACAAATTTTAATCAATCATTCACATTAGCTCCCATCGCAGTAGGTTTTGTTTTAATTGCAGTTCTGTTAACAGCGATTCAAATTTTACCAACAATGGAACTTGCGCCCTTATCAAACCGCGCCGAAATTTCTTATGAAAAATCTCTGGATGGAACCCTCCACCCACAACAAATAATTACTCTATTAATACCAAAATTTTTTGGCGAACAAAGTGCCCAGCAAAGTAATTATTGGGGGCAGGGTCAGTATTGGCAATACTGGGAAACAAATTTTTATATCGGTATCGCGGGTTTACTTTTTGCCGTATTTGCTTTTTCCATTATTCATAAGAATAAATTAGTTTTATTCTTTTCGCTTACTCTTCTCTTTTCAATTTTATACGCGTTAGGCGATTACTTTATTCTTCATAAATTTTTCTTTCAGAACATACCCGGCTTTCATTTATTCCGAAATCCCGGGCGTATGTCGTTACTCTTCACTTTTTCAGCAACAATTTTAAGCGGCTTCGGTTTGAACGAAATTATAAAATCTTCAAATAAAAAACTTCTTTCCAAAATATCGCTCATTACAATTCTGACCGGCGCTCTTGTATGGGGACTCGTTCAACTTGGTTTATTCCAGGAACATCAAAACCCGCAATTCCTTCAAGATATAATGAATATCGCACGTTCTCAATCGAATGTAATGTTGGCTTTCACTACGATTTTGGGAATATTAATATTTATTTTCAGCCGGTCTAAGATTTCTACCTTAATCTTCACCGCTTTGATTTTATTAATTCAATTTATTGATGTGCATAACTTCGGATTCGATTTTAACAACGGTAAAGTAAGTCCGACCGAATACTACAATCGCTCTGAGCGTTTAACAACTTATTTAAAAAAAGAAGGTGAAGAGGAATTCTTCCGAATTAATTCGCGACAAGGCGGCAACATGCTGTTAGACCGAAACCAGGGAATGGTTGATAGAATATTTTTGATGGAGGGTTATACACCTTTGGCACTACAAAGGGCTTTCACAATCGGCTCAAGCTGGGAAAAGATTTGCGATCTGCATAATGCAAAATTTCGAATACAAATTGATGAAAAACGACAATCGATGGGGCTTACAGAGTCAATAACCTACCTCCCACGCGCCTGGTTTGTTTATAATTACAAAGTAACAAATGAGGATGAAAAGATTAAAGAATTCATGACGCAACCTAATTTCGACCCTGCGCAAATCGTTGTGATAGAGGAAGATATTAAATTACCACCACTACAGAACATATCCAGAGATTCTTGGAAAGCAGATATCATATCTTATAAATTAAATTCGATTTCATTGGACGTTTCAACGCGGGAAGATGGGATATTGGTGTTAAGTGAAATTTTTTATCCCGGTTGGAAGGCATACATCGACGGAACTGAACAAAATATTTTACGTGCAAATTGGAACTTACGCGCAGTAATAGTAGCAAAAGGCCAACATAAAATTGAAATACGCTTTGAACCCAAACCTCTTTACAACGGGGCAATCATTTCGTTTGCAACAATTGGCTTATGTGCAATCGGAATTGTATATTCTTTAAGAAAAATAAATAGTAAGACATAAATTATGTATTCGATAGTAATACCAATTTTCAATGAGCAAGAAACAATTCCCGAATTATACCGTCGCTTAAAAAATGTTATCGATAATTTGGATCAGCCCGTAGAAGTTATCATGGTCGATGATGGAAGTCGTGATAATTCGTTTGAAATGTTGGAGGAAATTAACAAACAAGATTCAAGAATTAAACTTATCAGATTTTCACGCAATTTCGGTCATCAAGTTGCAATTTCTGCAGGAATGGATAATGCAAACGGCGATGTGGTAATCTTAATGGATGGCGACTTGCAAGACCCTCCCGAATTAATCCCTTCAATGGTATCAAAATGGAAAGAAGGTTTTCAAGTTGTCTATACTGTAAAACTAAGTAGAAAAGAAAATCCAATAAAACGTTTTGCATTTCATTCGTTCTACCGTCTCATGCACGCTTTTGCTTCGATTTCGATTCCTATGGAAGCAGGAAATTTTTCTTTAATGGATAAAAAGGTAATCGATGTTTTACGAAGATTGCCCGAACGAAACCGCTACATCAGCGGTATGCGCGCTTGGGCTGGCTTCAAACAAACGGGAATACAATTCGATAGGGATGCGAGATATGCCGGCAAACCCCAGATGAGCTTCAAAAGATTGGTTAGTTTGGCACTCGACGGATTATTTTCTTTCTCAAACGCACCATTAAGGTTTGCCATATATATAGGATTTTTTTCAGCAGCAATATCATTTTTTATAGGTTTGTTTGTCATTTATGAAAAACTTTTCACCGACAAAGCAATACTCGGTTGGGCTTCGACGATTGTATCAATAACTTTTTTAGGTGGTATGATTCTGCTTACACTTGGCTTCATAGGTGAATACATCGGACGAATTTATGACGAAGTCAAACAACGTCCGTTGTACGTAATACAAGATAAAATTGGATTCTGAGTTTTAGAATGAAAATTATCATTGTCGGTACAGCTTATCCTTTCCGCGGCGGAATTGCTCATTTTAATTCATTACTCGCTCAATACCTGATGAAAAATCATGAGGTAGAAATAATCACTTTTACACGGCAGTATCCAAAACTTTTTTTTCCGGGTAAAACTCAAGCCGAAACCGGCGGCGAACCGCCAACAGTTTCTGTTAAACAAATGATCGATTCGATCAATCCTCTCAATTGGTTTAGAGTGGTAAAAGAAATTCGAAAAAGCAAACCGGATTTTCTGATTTTTAAATATTGGCTCCCTTTCTTCGGACCATGCTTTGGAACTATCGCTAAATACGCAAAGAAGAATTCAAACATAAAAGTTTTATTTATCTGCGATAATGTAATTCCGCACGAAAGGCGTCCCGGAGATATTGCGTTCACTAAATATGCATTTAAACAATCCGATTACTTTTTAGTTCAATCAAAATCTGTTGAGACCGATCTCCTTTCTCTTTTTCCAAATGCGAAATATAAATTCGCACCACATCCTGTCTATGAAATCTTCGGTTCGTCCATAGATAAAATTCAAGCGCGAAAAATATTAAGTATAAATTCTGAAAGAGTAATCTTATTCTTTGGTTACATTCGCCAATACAAAGGACTGATGGTTTTATTGGATGTTATAAATGAAATTTCAAAACGGGAAACTCCTCCCTTACTCTTGGTAGTCGGTGAGTTTTATGATGACGAAAGCAAATACCGCAACCGTGTAAAAGAATTAGATATCGGCAATTATGTGCAGTTCGTTTCCGATTACATTCCTAATGACAAAGTTAACATCTACTTCTCAGCCGCAGATGTTATTGTGCTGCCGTATCTATCGGCAACTCAAAGCGGAATTACTCAAATTGCTTATAATTTCGATAAACCTGTAATCGCTACAGAAGTTGGCGGACTCTCTGAAGTAGTGATAAACCAAAAAACTGGATATATAGTCAAACCCGGCAACCCCCTTCCGTTAGCTGAAGCAATAATTAAATTCTATCAGGGAAAAAAGGAACAGGAGTTTTCTGAAAATGTTAAAATCGAAAAGCGTAAATACTCGTGGGAACATTTTGTTAAAACAATTATCGAGCTTGTACAAAAATCATGAATAGTACGTCGCTACAGTGTCCGGTATGTAATTTAAACAGGCTCAGTCCTAAACCGTTTGGTTATAATTTTAATCAGAAATGGTTAGGTGCTTATGAATGTCTGCAATGTGGAGTAATATTCATACATCCCCAACCGACAAAAGAAGAGCTTAAGCAATTATATTCTAAAAAATATTTTGAGGGAGATTTTAGATGCGGACATGCGGGGAGCTATTTTGACGATAAAACGATCGATGAATTAAACGACTATAAATTTTTAGAAAAAATAAAACACTATAAAAGCAACGGCAAGTTGCTCGAAATCGGTTGTGCGGGGGGAATATTTCTTAACGCCGCACGCAGAGAGGGCTACGAAGTGTATGGAGTTGAATATTCCAACGACGCAGCCGAGCTTGCACGAAATAAATTTAAACTCAATGTCGTAACTGGCGAATTGAAAGAGGGAATGTACCAATCTGATATTTTCGATGTTGTCTTCATGGGAGATGTAATAGAACACTTATCGGATCCGTTGAACACCCTGAAAATTATAAATTCTACTTTGAAGGTTTCCGGTATACTCGTAATCGTATGTCCTATGCAAACGAACACAATATTTTCCCGCCTCGGATTTATGCTTTATAAAATAATACAGAAGAAGGCAACGGTTCATTTACCGCCATATCATTTGTTTGAATATCGCCCTAAAAGTTTATCCTGGTTATTTCAAATCGCAGGTTTCAAAATAATAAAAGTTGACCAATCAACAATTCGTCCTGATAAGATTTCTTTGCGTGGTCCCATTTATCAACGCGTTTTTAAAAAAGTTTTTCAATATCCAAATTTCGCCGTCACTAAAGTTTTTAATCTTTTCGGCGACCGCATAGAAATATTTGCCGTAAAAGAGAATTAATGCAATATGCTTGGTATTTTAGCAGATATTCTATGGAATATTTCATCGATACAATCGATAAACTTGTATAATGCTTAAGTTGGAAAGTTACTTTTGAAACAATAAATTATGTATAAAAAACTTCAGGAGTAAAAATGAAAAACCCAAAAAGAAA
>JASEGV010000061.1 GCA_030017895.1 Bacteroidota bacterium
AAATCTTTTTAGCTGGCCTTTTGTTGTTTCAAATGATTATTCCTAATGACAAATCCGGGTTTAACCAATTTATGCTTTTAGGCTTTGCTGCCCACGCTGGTGGTTGCCGAATTCCCGATTATGAAATAAATGTACTCCAAGATGATAAAAATAAAGAGATGATCTACAAAATTAAAATTATTCAATATGGGAATTGTTCAATGTTAATAAATCAAAATAAGTGGGTACTTGTTCCTAAGGTACCGGGATCTTACCGAATTGTTTTCCAGAAAGAGTACACACGGGTGCCAATAAATTAAATCAACTAAGTAAACACCACAAAATCCAAAAACAGAAAAACAAGCGGCACTACGAACAGCACGCTATCGAAAAGGTCGAGCACTCCGCCGTGTCCGGGAATCAGCGTTGATGAATCTTTAACACCTGCATTGCGTTTCAATTTCGATTCTGCCAAATCGCCTAACTGTCCGAAAACCCCAACGTTTCATACCGCGCAACGTCGTTATGTACAATGTGTACTGCCTTCAATATCAACATTTTTGAAAGGATTTCATTATGAGTTACACCAATATTCTTATCGCCATCGGACTTCTTGCCTTAATGTGGTATGTCACAACAACAATCCTCATTTATGATGCTTTATGCAAGAGGAATATCAAAGTGAGCTTTCTTTTTCTGAGGTTCCTCATTCTAAAGTACGCATCGCAATACAAAGAGATCACTCTCAAGGAGACGGGGAAGGTCGGACCGCTGTTTTATCACTGGATAATTTCGATCAACATAGACCTAGCTTCAGCCATTTTCATCTTGCTCATAAGAATAGTTTAGGCAGTACGGCGTAAACGGCACATAAAACGGCAACCAACGACGCTCACATCATTTGAAAAAGAAAATAAATATCGTTTAATGCCGTTTGTCCCATTTGGGCAATGAAAAATTATAGGTCGCAAACGGCACTGCGTAAGACTGCACATGTGCAATAGATGAAGCGTATTCGTATATTAGTGTAATAACAATCGGAATATGGATGAAGAAAAAGCTAACAATCGATAATTTGATTACCGAAGCCAGGACGTTCTGTGAAAAGGAATCAAAGTTCAATAACAAGGATCTTTTCGGAGTGACAGATGGTAAGGCTGTCGGGACTTTCATCGAACACAAGTTCACTGAGCACTTGGAGGTAACCTATGACGTTACTATCGGCTCTTCAGCCAACGGCATTGATTTACCATCTGACGACATTAGTACGGATATCAAAGTTACTTCAATTGAACAACCGCAATCCTCCTGCCTGTTCCGGAATCCAAGACAAAAGATATATGGTCTCGGCTACAACTTGCTCCTCTTTGTTTACGAAAAAACAGATGACCCCACCAAGAAGGCGGCTCGATTAAATTTCATTAGTTGCTCATTCATACATAAGCAACGAACTGCTGACTATCAGATGACGAAAACAATCCGTCAGATGATTGAAAACAACGCCAACGCCGAAGACATTATTGCCTACTTCAATGACAGGAACCTTCCTGCAGACGAAATCACGATGACAGGATTGGCTGAGGAAGTGCTTAAAAACAAACCTGACCAAGGGTATCTGACCATCTCTAACGCCCTCCAATGGCGGCTTCAATACGGACGCATCGTCAAACTCACACAAAATGTTGATGGTATAGTGCGAATAATCGACAACGTCTGAGATATTCTCAATGAAAAACGCCCTTCACCATATTAAAGAAACAACGCTCGACTTCTTGAGGTCTCGATTCAAAAGGATTCAAGGATTCGATGATGCAAACAGAGAGATACTTCAATTGTCGGGCATTAACGATTTTTTCTTGGCCGAAAAAGACTTCCAACTTTTCTTAGAACTTCTCGTACCACGTCCAAAGGTCGCTGAGACGACAATGAGGCGAGAATACGGAGATTTCCAAACGCCACATAATCTAAGCAAGACTGTCTGTGATTCCCTCCTTTCATCTGGAATATCACCAGAGGTTCTCATTGAACCAACTTTCGGCAAAGGCTCATTTATTCTCTCGGCACTAAAAACATTTCCTACCCTTCGTCAAGTTTATGGATTAGAAATCTATGAACCGTATTGCTGGTATACGAAATTTTCAATTCTTGAACTCTTTATCGACAATCCAAATTTCAACCACCCATCAATTTATCTTTACCATGAAGACGTTTTCAAATCCGACTTCCGTAAACTTGTTGAAACCAACAACAAGTGGGAATCCCTGCCCGACACCTGCCCCACAGCTTGCAGGCGGAGATGGCAGGCGGGCATCCCTTTGGGACAAGAGATACTTGTTTTAGGTAACCCACCTTGGGTAACAAACTCTGAGTTAAGTACACTTAATTCCACTAATATTCCGACCAAGGGCAATTTCAAGTCACATAACGGATTAGACGCAATTACTGGAAAGGGTAACTTCGACATCGGTGAGTATATTATATTGATGATGCTTAATGCTTTTTCAGATCGAAGCGGTTGTCTAGCAATGCTGGCAAAGAATTCCGTCATCAAGAATGTTCTTCAGGATCTGCCTAACACTACTTACCCAATATCCAATATTGTTGCATTGAAGTTTGATGCAAAGCTACACTTCAATGCATCCGTTGATGCATCCCTCTTTCGATGCAACTTTGGATCCCGCAAAGCGGGACAAGACCGGTTAACGTGCAAAGTAGCATCGCTCGTTTCACCACAGTCTGTTGAAAGCGAATTTGGGTGGGTAGGAAACAAGTTTGTCTCTAACATCGCTGCATATCAAGAGACTCAATCTTATGATGGATCCAGCCCGTTTGTCTGGCGACAGGGCGTCAAACACGATTGTTCCAAAATATTAGAGTTAGACTTGGTCGAAGGTAAGTATAGGAATGGTTTCAATGACTTTGTTGACATTGAAGATGACCTTGTATTTCCTTTAGTCAAGAGTTCAGACGTTCAGAATTCACCATTATCAATACCTCGCAAGTTTGTCATTATAACTCAGAAGAAGGTTGGTGATGACACGACATATATTGCCGAGAGGTTTCCACGCCTGAATCGGTACCTCTCTACCAATCTTAAATTCCTTTCAGAACGGAAGTCAAGCATCTATAGTGGAAAATCCGAGTATGCCATCTTCGGCATTGGAGAGTATTCGTTTAAGCCTTACAAGGTTGCAATTTCAGGTTTGTACAAGAAACCTGACTTCTCACTCGTACAGCCATACACTGGCAAGCCAACGATGTTAGATGATACGTGCTACTTTCTCGGCTTTGACGATCAAACACAAGCTGCATTTGGTTTGATTATTTTAAACAGCGAACCTGTTCAAAAGCTGCTTCGCTCTTTGACGTTCTTAGAGGCTAAACGACCTTATACCAAGGATATTCTGATGCGCATCGACATTCTCAAGGTCGCCGAACACCTTGGTTTTGACTCCGTAAGACGTGGCAAACTCGGGGATAAATTACCAGAAAGTATTTTGCAGTTACTAACTCGGGAAAAGTGGGTTGAGTTCTTGGCAAGTTGCGAGAGTGTCTCTCAATCCAAACCTCAGTATTCTCTCTTCGGGTAACCATCCATTCTATCAACGGTATAGTTTCCCAAACTGTCTAATCGGCACCGCAGCTAACGGTGCAAATGGTGATCCTAAGAATTCCATAGGAATGTCATCACATCGTGACCACTACTAAAGTAAATTATTTTTGAGAAAAAGTGAGGGGTTGTAAATTATGTGAACACAATAAAATCCGCAAATTATCCAAAAACTATAATATGCACGCATGGTGAATTGCATCGTTGTTAATATTTTACTATTATTGAAGCATGAAAACCCTCACTTTACATATACCGGATACAGTTGATCTGGACGACAAAGAAGTTGCAATGCTTGTTGCCACCCGGCTTTACGAAAAAGGTAAACTCTCCCTCGGGCAAGCTGCTGAACTTGTGGGTTTAACTAAGCGAACTTTTGCTGAATTGCTTGTAAGATACGACGTTTCAATATTTAATTATCCGGCTTCCGATTTATCAAGAGACGTTAAGAATGCCTGACAACATAATTTCTGATACAAGCTGTTTTACTGTGTTGACAAATATTGGAGAATTGGACCTGCTTCAAAAAACCTACGGTCAGGTAATTACAACAAATGAGGTTGCAACCGAATTTGGACAACAATTACCCGATCGGGTAAAAATCAAATCAACAACAGACAAGTACAAACAACAAATACTAGAACTTCAGGTTGATAATAAAATACGAAAATCAGATTTTCGATTGACAAAGGAAATTGAGCTACAAGCCCTGAATGAGGCTGGTGAATAGCATCTGCATATATTAACTGAACACAATAAAATCCAGATAAAGAAAAACAAGCGGTGCTACGAACAGCACGCTATCGAAACGGTCGAGCACTCCGCCGTGTCCGGGAATCAGCGTTGATGAATCTTTAACACCTGCATCGCGTTTCAGTTTCGATTCTGCTAAATCGCCCAACTGTCCGAAAACCCCCACGATTACACCGATAACAACAGCATTCTCAGATGACAAATAATCGAGAACAAGATATTTTGCCGCTACCACAAAAGCAATTGCAAAAATAAATCCACTTATCGCACCTTCCCAAGTTTTGTTCGGACTGACGCGTTCAAAAAGTTTATGCTTCCCAAAAAGTTTGCCGCCAAAATATGCCGCAGTGTCGCAAATCCAAATCGTTGAAAAAATTGTTAAAACCGTGTATCCTCCCCACAAATAAATCTGATCTTTTATACTATCGGACAAGTTCACTTCGACAGGAAAAAATCGGTAAACCGGAAAATCGAAAGGTATAAATAACTCGCGCATGCCAACCAAAGTACCAAAAAAAAGAGGAACGTAAAAAATTCCTAATACTGTTGTTGAAATGTTTTGAATAGCATTATCCCTGTTGCGGAACATCTCCACCAATAAAATAGTAATAACTGCTAACACAGAAATAATCAAGATTAACTGTGCTTGAGAAGGGAATGGTATGGATATGTTATACTGTTCAAAAAACTCAACCACAAAAATTTGTACCTTTTTATGGAAGAAGGATAAAATAATTAGACTGCCGGTAAATAAACCAAGACCGGTTATCGGTTTCGAACCTTTGACCGCAGCTAATTTATAAAATTCGTTTTGTGCTAAAAAAGAAATAAGTAAAACGAACAATAGAAAAAAAATATTTCCAAAAATTGTAAGAAGTATAATTATTGGAATAGTCAAAACGGCTGTCAGGATACGGACAGTAAAGTTACTCAATTTATAAACCTATTCCTCGTCTGAATCTTCGCTGAAGAGGTCAATTTTTTTTAGGTATCCTTCAGCTTCACCAAGATTTTTCTTATAAACCATCACCTTCACAACAGCCATATCACCTATTACAAGCCCTAAAGCGTGGTCGCGCTGTGAAAATACCATACAAGGAATGTTTGCACCTTCCAGGTTCGCCCTTACCATTTCAGCTTCGTATTCGATGTTGGTCGTAAAAACTACAGCCCAGTCTTCCGATATTTTAACATGTTCGTCTTGACTGCAAAAAATCCTGTTTTGATGTTCAACTGAGCAATCAGTGCAAACCGCTTTTCCACAGACTACACAGCAACCTAATGCTTGACCTTCAGTGTGAGTTTCACACATTATTTCATCTTCGTCAGCCAGAAATTCGGATTGCAGATAACCGCAATGAGGGCAAAAAATATGTTTTTCAATTAATAATTCATCGCAGTTGAAGCACGCATACGGTTCGCCGGCTAATAGAGTGTAATTACAATCCGGACATATTGTGCTGCCTTCTACATATTCATAGCTGCATTTGGGACAGTATGGCATTTTATACCTCGCTTTTAATTTTTGTTAGTAAGTTAGATGCACGAATAAAATAATACATTATGATGAAAAAAACCAATAAAAAAAACACGAACGATAATAATAAAATTTCGGGGGACATTGCGGATGGTTTTCCTGTGATTAAAGCATCCTCGTCGTATTTTAGATAAATAGCAAAAACCGCAATGGCATTATTAAAAAAATGAGCCGCAATTGGGACCATTAAGCTGCCCGATTTTAAGACCAAGAAACCTAAATAAATTCCGATGATTGCCAGCGGAACGAATGTAAACGGATTGAGATGAAAAGCTCCGAAAATAATTCCCGTGAAGATAACGCCCTTTAGGGGAGTCAGTCCACGCTCCAAACTTCTTTGTACCAATCCTCTAAAAAGAAACTCTTCTGCAAAAGCCGGAACAACTGCAATAACAAACAGCACAAAAAACAATTCCTGAATATTTGAAGCACCTGCAACTTGCTTATATAATTGTTCGATAGATTTTTTTATCGATTCCACAAAAGGTTGTATGCTTTCGGGTAATGGTATCATATCCTGAACAGTTAAATAAACCTGAAGCATCTGCCCTAATGCAAACATCCCGAACATCGCAAGAATAATTTGTATTAAACTTGTCGATTTGAATCTTAAATAATCACGTATATTTGTCGATGCCAATTTCGTAAGCAATATAGTGGGAACGAGCAAAAATATAATCTGACTAAAAACAGTCAGCCATCGGATACCGTTCACGGTTTGCTCGTTTATTTGTCCTTGAAAGAACAGATAGGCAAGCGCTCCCCCGATTATCTGATAAGTAGTGAAAAGAATTATGAGAGAAATAAACGAGAACAGCACAGGCGAAATGTTATGACGTTCTAAAAAATTCATTTTTTATTTCGTTCATTAATCATTGCATACAATAGCGGAATCATAATTTCGTGGTGTCCAATAAAATTAAATCCCTTACCGCCTGCTTGAGTAGGTCGTGTAACAATATTCATATACGGACGGTATTGGGGCAGCATATCGAAATTGGCAGTAGAGAATTTAGCCGTTTTATATCCGAGATTCCGAGTTACTGTGAGAGTTTTTAAAAATACCTCGGGCATAATTACTGCTGAACCGATGTTTATAACAACTCCGCCGTCCACAAGGTCTTTTACTGAATTACATAAAACTTTGAAATCACGGAACGACATCTCGCCGGTCGCCGCCCCGTCCATAGTTGGTTGCTGATGAATAATATCCGTACCGATTGCCGCATGAACAGTTACCGGAACGTTTAACTTAATGCCTGAAGCTAAAATACTGTATTTTAAATTTGGAGCTTTTCGTTTAATCAATTCTCGACCGATTGCCTCCCCGTAACCGATGTTGCTTGTGGTGCTTATTCGTTGCAATGTAACATTTATCAATTCTCCTGTTTCGCGAGCCATACCAAAATATCCATCTAAAATATTCTCGGCAACATCTTCCGATGTATTACCGAACATAGCAGTTTCTACATCGTGAATTGCAGCAGCGCTGTTCATACCGATTGCAGTTATAATATTATTTTTTATCAGGTCGATAATCAGCGGCGACAATCCTACTTTTATCACGTGTGCCCCCATCAGAACAATTACCGGCTTATTTTTTTTGCGAGCTTGCAGAATAATATCAACGAACAAATTTAAATCTTTTGCTGCAAGTATATTCGGAAACGAACCGAGAAAACTTTGCAAGCTGTTTTTACCCGGTTCATAAACTTTTGCAAAAGCCTCGGGGGTTACTTTGCTTTTTCTCAATTTGATAGAAATGGTTTTTACTTTTGTTATATCAATTTGTTTAAAGTTCCTCATTATTTCACCTTTGCATTAATTCCGCCCGGAATACCTGAATACTTCGTTAATTCGGCAGTTATTGAACCTACAATTACTCTCGATTTCAC
The DNA here is from genome assembly GCA_030017895.1 of Bacteroidota bacterium. NCBI lineage: Bacteria > Pseudomonadati > Bacteroidota > Bacteroidota bacterium. Next base: position 7,775 of record JASEGV010000061.1, read on the forward strand.
CATCACCGGAATTTTTTTCTCATCATCGGTCAGCCAGATGAGCAATGTTCCCTCGGCTTTGAATAATCCGCCTCCTTGAATTATCGGTTCTATGATGATCGTGTTGAAAGTTCCGGCTTTTACTTCGACTTTTTGTCTCCCTTTAAATTTTACTTCCAATGTATATATAGTATCTTTATAGAAATTTTTCAGTTCTGTTCTTTGACCGGGTTTCATTTTCGAAAAATCGAGCGTTCGTGTAAAATAAAAAGCTGAAAGAATATCATGGGCATACTGATCGATTGGATGTGTGCCCTCGTTCGTTTTAGCGATATTCAAAATATGATCGAACTCAGCTTCGAAATCGCGTTTATACCCCCCTTCCCGGATATGCTGCTCGAAACGCCATGGGAAGATTCCCTCAGCATCAATTACGGATACATATTTATCTTCAACTTTATAAAAAGTAGAAAAAAACGGGAGCGAATTAACACGCGATTCTATGTAAAAGCTTTTACGACCTCTGTAATCCTCGTATTTCGGAATTTCCAAAACTGCTTTGCCCGCAACTATAAACCCATATCTAACATCAAATTCCAAATGTTCGCCAACTGAAAAAGCATCGTTTTTATGTTTTCGCAGTTCAGCGACTATAGGACTGCGGTTAATAGTATCATTTGTTAAGTTTTGGAGATAAGCATTTTCAGCGAATATAATAACAAACAGCAGCACGATAACGATTTTGTATAACTTTTTCATGTTATTTTCCAATTCTTTTATTCTGTTGATTAAGAAAATTTTTCGCAGCTTCAAAAACTTCATCTGCCGAAATAGTATCCATACACTCACATCTTATTTTTCCATTTTTACATTTGTTACAGTCAGCCGGTTTGCCGGATGGAGTAAATACTTTTTTCTTCTCAGTGTATGGACCCCAACGCTGCGGACTTAATGCCGTGATTTGCGGATAGAAGCCGATAACATTCGTTCCGACAGCCGCTGCAATATGAATTGTTCCGGTTGAATTACTGATAAATAACTCAGCTAATTTTGCTAATGCTGCAAATTCCAAAAGCGAAAATTCCCCCGCTTTTCCCACAACATTCCCCCCGATTGCCCGCTTCAAATTTTCAACAAGTTGATGTTCGTTCAACCCGCCGGTGATTACTATTTTTACATCTTGAAGCACCGATATTTTTTTGCCAAGCTCTGCAAATTTTTCGATGCCCCAATCGCGAGATGAACCTCCGCTGCCGGGATGTATTATCACAATTTTATCTGAAGAATTTATTCCAATATTTTCTAACCTCTGTTTAACATTCCGGGCTAATTCTTCACCAACCATAATCCAGGGCTGTTCTACTTTTTTTAAAGAGATTCCAACCGCATCTAACAAACTCAAGTTATATTCGAGTTCGTGTTTCTTTGCATCTTTCCTGTGCTCGAATATCCGTTTGTTGAAAAGAAGCGAATACAATCTATAACCTGAACCAACACGGAATTTAACTCCAGCCAAAAAAAGGAGGAGCGCTATTCTGAACCGGGGGAATGCTATAAAAGCTACATCAAACTTATGACGGCGAAGAATTTTCAACATTTTACAAAAAGGTACAAGTCCATTAGTGTCGTCGTATAAAATCGTTTCATCGACACTTGTAGAATTTTGAACAAGCTCCGATGTATATCTCCTGACCATCATAGCTATATAAGCATCAGGATGATTTAGTTTGAGTATATCGACCATAGGAAGCGTTAGGACGACATCTCCAATCCTGTCGGTTCTGACTACTAAAATGCGCAGGGGTTCGCTCATTAAGTTGTTGTTTTATTTTTAATATATTTAAAACGGAAGGAAATTGCAAAGCATCGGGATAAATTCGTTCCTTCTAATCATCCGAAGCGGAATGCAAAGGTGGATCAATAATTTTATTTTCTTTAATAAATTTTTTCTCTTGTACAAGCTCGTTATGTTTATTTAAATATTGGGTCAAATCTTCTCCCCTTTTAGCTGCTTCTTTCATAAGAAATTGGTTGTAGGTAAGTTGCTTCTGGATTTCATTTTTATAAATAGCTCGTATTGCATCGCGTGCAATCTGTCGGGCATCCCCCTTAGCTACTTCTACCCCATCCTCTTCCCAACGGCTGCTCAATTGATATTTACTAAAGATCAGTTCTGTTATAAAATGTTTTAGTTTTTCTAAATCTTCTGCTGAAATTTGGGTGTCTCCGGAAACATAATTGAAAACTGATGGTGCATCTATCTGCTCGTTAGTTTCGTGCAATATTTTTAAAATGTTTGCCAACATCGAAGAATGTTTATTTGTAAATTGTTCCGGAGTCAGATATTGAAAAACAAAACCGGCAATATCATTCCCACCATTGAGTATGGCGTGCAATAAATCGCGCTCAGATTTCGGAACCTCATCAACGTCTTCTGTATTCCGATTGCCATTAAAACCGGAATCCTCTGAAAGGTTTGCCATATCTAATTCAGTCGGTGGTGAAGAAATTTCATCTTGTATATTAGTAAATGTTTCGCTACGGCGGAGGTCGTCTTTGATATATTTTTCCAACTCCTTTTGAAGGACCGATTCGTACAAACCATATTTTTCAGCCACATCTTGAATGTAAAAATTTCTTTTTATCGAGTCTTTAATCTTTGCAATTGTTTGAATAATTTTTCGCACTGCTTTCGTCTGCCCTTCGGGAGTTTTAAAGTATCCCTCTGTCTCAAACGCCTGAGCCATAAAATCGATAAAAGATATTGAGTTCTGAATCAGATTCTGAAATTTTTCTCTCCCAAATTTTTCTATATACGAATCGGGGTCTTCGGGGGTTGGTAACTTTGCGACTCTAACATCAAGGTCATTTTCAAGAACCAAATCCACTCCACGCATAGTAGCTTTCGATCCTGCCGAATCGGCATCGTAAACAATGGTTATGTTCTTTGTGTATCTGGCGATCAGCTGGATTTGTTCGACGGTCAAAGCGGTGCCACTCGAAGCAACAACATTCTTAAAACCGGCTTGAAATGTTTTAAGATGGTCGGTATAACCTTCTACTAAAATTACAAAATCTTTTTCACGCATCGCCTCTTTTGCCTGATGAATTCCGTAAAGCACGCGGCTTTTGTTGTAGATAGGCGTTTCGGGTGAGTTGATATATTTAGCTAACTGGTCGTCGTCATAAATTTTTCTGGCACCAAAGCCGATAACTCTTCCCGTTGTGGAAAATACAGGAAACATAGCGCGCCCTCTGAAGTAGTCATAATAACTGCCATCTTCACGCTTTCTTACAAGTCCTACTTTTTCTAAATACTCAAGCTGAATTTTTTGCGACTCAGCGTGCTGGATTAATCCGTCCCATGAATTTGGCGAGTAACCAAGCCCAAACATTTTAATTGTTTCTTCTGTTAATCCTCGTTTACGTAAATAATCGAGTGCAAACTTGCCTTCAGTTGTACTGATGAGATTATTGTAGAAAAAAAGTGCCCCCATCCTGCATATTGCATACAAATCTTCCTGTTCACGTGCAGCGTCTTCCGTTTCCGGCGAGTATGCAGGAAGTTGAATGCCTGCCATCTCAGCGAGCGATCGTGCCGCTTCGATGAAGGAAATTTTTTCCATCTCCATCAAAAAGGTGAACGCATTACCGCCGACACTGCATCCGAAACAATGATACATCTGTTTGTCGGGCGAAACGTTAAACGAAGGTGTTTTCTCGTTATGAAACGGGCACAAACCAATATAGTTTTTCCCACGCTTCTTCAGCTTTACAAATGAACCGATGAACTCAACAATGTCGATTGCATTCCTGATTTCTTCTATTTTTTCCTGTGATAGTCGCAATTAGTATTAACTCAATTTTTCTGATGTGAATTTACGGATTTTGAGAGTTGGAAGCAAAGGAGACAGTTGAAAAGTGATTAAGTTTTTTGATATATTAATAATGTTATGGGCTTGACTATTCATTACACTGGCAGTTTTAATAGTTTGAATAATTTCACAGTTTTTGATGAAGGACAAAATTGGGAGAGCGAAGATGAAAAATTGTTAGAAGATATTTTTAAACGATATACTGATTTCATGGATGATTTTTCCACTGCCCTAGAAAATTACCCGATGAGAGGGGGAGAAACTTTTGAAACCTATTAAGAAATGATAAATCTGCTCATCCGCCATTCCACCAGAAAATAATCAGCTGATTAACAAAAAAACCCCAACCATTTCTTGGTCGGGGTTTTTATTTAAGCATCTATTATACTTCCACAGGTTCGGGTTGTAACTTCTTCACGTTTTTCTTTTTCTTCAGATATGGCTGCTCAACCTGTGTAGTCGGTTCGGGTTCTTCTTCAACGTCCGGGTAAGTGAAAATATCGTACTTGTAATTTCGTAAAATCACCTGATTGCCGGCTCTGCCAATTACATACTGCGGCAACAGCGGAATTTTTCCACCGCCACCGGGCGCATCAATAACATAATATGGTATTGCAAGTCCCGATGTATGTCCGCGTAGTTTATCCATAATCTCCAAACCCTTACTTACGGGAGTGCGGAAATGATTTGCACCCTTTGTTATATCGGCTTGATACAGATAGTATGGTTTAACACGCATAGTTAAAAGTTTTCGCATCAACTCCAACATTACGTCGGAATCGTCGTTGACACCTTTCATCAGCACTGCCTGATTGCCGAGCGGAATGCCGGCATCGGCTAACATCTCGCATGCTTTTTTTGCTTCGGGAGTAATTTCCCAAGGATGGTTGAAATGTGTATTGATATAAATGGGATGATACTTGCGCAGCATCTTTGTTAACTTCGGAGTAATCCGTTGAGGTAACACACAGGGCATTTTAGTACCGAGGCGGATTATTTCGATGTGAGGTATATCCCTCAATCCTTTAAGAATTTTTTCTAACATAAAATCGGTCAGCATAAGGGGATCGCCGCCCGAAAGAATTACATCGCGGATTTCAGGGTGCGCCGCAATGTAGTTAATTCCATCTTGTATAAATTTCATATTTATCTTTGATGAATCGCCTACTTTACGCTTCCGTGTGCAGAAGCGGCAATACATCGAGCATTGACTTGTTGTAAGAAACAACACCCTATCGGGATAGCGGTGAACAATGCTTGGAACAGGACTGTGCGAATCTTCAGCCAATGGATCTTCGGGAAATCCATCGTTTTCCAACTCCTTTTCCGAAGGTATGCACTGAATCCAGATCGGGTCGCCCGGATACCTGATTAAACTTAAATAGTAAGGGTTTATGCGGATGTGAAAGAGTTTGTTAAGCCGTTCTGCTAATTCGTTATCGAAGCCGAAACGTTCAATTAAATCTTTTGAGCTATCGACACTCTTTCGTAGCATTTCTTGCCAAAGTTCCATACAAACCTAAATTCCTCCAATGAATTTGTTATACATATTTCTATAGATATTTTCCATAAACTAAAAGGTCGTCGCCGACTTTATAATATTCTTTTATTCTTGATAAAATTTCATACCCGGCGCTTACATAAAAATCGCAGGTCTTTTGATACTTCGGTTGCGATGATGTTTCTGCTACCAAAAGTCGTCCGTTATTTTTTTTCACCGTTTCTTCTGCATATTTGATCAACTGTTTTCCAACACCTTTACCTTGTGCAACCGGTGAAACTGCGATCCAATATAAATCGTAAGTTCCTTCGGTTAACGGTGTAGGTCCGATGCAGATGTAACCTAAAACTTTGTTCCCTTCGGCTGCTGTGTATAAATCGTAATCTTTTTGATTAGGATTATTCAGGAACAGATCAACAAGTTCGATTGCTACATCGACTTCAGCTTCTGTAAACGATTCAGTATGAACCAGTAAATTGCGTACGGGTTCTTTATCGCCTTGTTCAAATTTTCTGATAGTTATGGACATCTTTCAAGCGCCAGTTCAACTATTTTATTTGTCATCTCTTCGAAAGTCATTCCGGATGTTCTTGCCGCGCGGGCAAAACCTGCATCGGCTGCGATATCCGGATTTGGATTTACTTCCAATATATATGGTTTGTATTCTTTGGTCAAACGAAAATCAACTCTTGCGTAATCGCGGCAGCCAATAATACTGTATGCCTTCAAAGCCATCGACTGTAAATTTTTAGCAACAGTTTCAGGCAACGGTGCCGGGCAAATGCCTTTTGTGCATTCGAATTCGTCAGTCCCTTTCATCCACTTTGCGTTGTATGTAATAATTTTATGATAATTATCGGGCAGTGTGGACATATCCACTTCGGAAACAGGCAGAGCAGTCGGGTTGGAGTTTCCAATAACAGCAACATTGATCTCACGTCCTTCAATATATTCTTCTAGCAATGCCGGTTGGATGAATTTTTCGATTACAAAGCTAACGCGCTTCTTTAAATCTTCTAAATTATAGACAACCGAATCGTTGCTAATTCCGACACTCGCATCTTCACGCGATGGTTTTACTATAATCGGAAACGACAATCCATCTTCGGATATCAGGTCGTCCGGATTTTTTATCACTCGAAACTTCGGAGTCGGCAGATTATGATAACTTAAAATTTCCTTCACTCGCATTTTGTTCTGTGCCAAGCCAAGTGTAAACGCAGTGGCACCGGTGTAAGGGATTCCCAACAATTCAAAAATACCAGCAACGTGCATTTCGTGTATCGACTCAGTCCCGATACTTTCACAAATGTTAAATATCACATCCGGCTTTTCCTTTTTGAGGAAATCGATCAATCTGTAAATATCGCTGTTCACATTAAACAAAGTGGCTCGGTAACCCATTACCTCCAATGCTCGTTTAATATCGTTCATTTCGTCAAGCACAGCGGCTTCCGACATATCAACCATTATATCAGCATCGGTTTGCGAAACTTCTCCCCCTTCATATAAAACTCCCGTTTCGGAAATAAATTTCCTGCCTGTGGGTGTTGTAACCGTCGGTTCGTTATAAATTAAAGCAATATGTATCTTTTTATTCATTCAAATCTAATTATCTGTTTTATTATTCATCAGTCCATACCTCTCGGCAGCATTATGCAAAACTTGTTGCATCAGTTGGTTGTAATTCAAACCAGCCGAACGGGCTGCTTTGGGGAAACAGGAATTATCTTCCGGCTTCGGTAATATACCGGGCAATGGGTTCAGTTCAAGAATGTTAGGTTTGCCATCGGCGTCTAAACGCACATCTATGCGGCACCAATCGCGGCATCGCATAACTTTATAAGTTTTCAAACAAACATCTTCGATTTCAGTTTGAAGAGCAGGTGAAATACTTGCAGGACACTCGAATATATCTAACGGCGATTCTGAGTTATCCCAAATCCATTTTGCTTCGTAAGAATAAATTGGATTTACATTTTGTGGGAGCGAATCGAATTTGATTTCGACTATCGGAAGAACACGAACATCACGTCCGTTACCGAGAAGCGCCACTGTGAATTCACGCCCTTCGATAAATTGTTCTACCAAAGCCGATTGGTTGTAAGTTTCTAACACAAATTTTACCTGTGCAACTAACTCGTCCCAGTTCCGGACAATAGACGCATTGTAAATACCCTTGCTCGAACCCTCGTGTTGTGGCTTTACGATACTTGGGAAACGGACAGAAGCGCCGGCTAATTCAGAAAGTTGGGAGATTAAAACAAAAGAAGGTGTAGGAATACCATTATATGTGAGAATTTCTTTAGTCCTTGCTTTATCGAGGCACAAACCGAGAGTTAAGGGGTCGGAACCGGTGTAAGGAATTTGGAGAAGTTCTAATATGGCAGGTATCTGTGCTTCACGCGAAACACCGCTTAATCCTTCGGCGATATTAAAAACAATATCCGGTTTTAATTGCTGAAGTTTATGGTAAGCATACTCGTCCGCTTCTATCATAGTTACGTTGTGTATTTCTGCAAGAGCTTGACGCACTGCATCTATAGTTTCAAACGTGTCCCACTCTGCATAGATATCTGCGGATGTATTCACCGGTGTATCACTAAATTTTCCCGAACTTAAATTATCTGTTTGTCCGGGAGGCTCGCTGTTCTTTTCTTCTTCAAGGTCTTCCTTCTTTTGATTATATACGAGCGCAACATTCAACGGAAGATTTATCAACGAACTCGTTCGTTCCTCATTTATTGTTAGACATATTTTTTATTTACTTCGTATCGACTGCTTTTTTTTTGTTGATTTTATTTTTGCAATCAATACTCACGGTGTAAATATAAACTTTTTTGTGTAGAAGTCAAGTAAAAAATGCATTTTGAAGAAAAAAATTATTTTTTTTTTATAAAGGAGTGTGTGAGATTTTTTTCTCGGTCAACCGACATCGATATAGGTGAGAGATGTTTTTAACTTTTCGAAAAAATATTTTCGGAGTGATTGATGTTCTTGATTACGAAGGTGTGGGTCGTCTGCAACGAGTTGAAAAGCTTCTTGTCGAGCTAATGTTATGATGGGTCCGTCGTCGAGGACGTTAGCGATATGAAGTTCAGGCAAACCGCTTTGTCGTGTGCCGAAGAAATCGCCCGGACCTCGAAGCTTCAAATCTACTTCTGAAATTTTAAATCCATCATTAGTTACAAGCATTGTTTGGATGCGGGTTAAAATTTTTTGTCTCTCTAATTCATTGATATTATTAGAGTTATGGGAATCGAATATTTCGATATTTTCTGTTCGCCGTTTTATAATTCGAGCTAACCAATCGGGAACGACTAAAACACAATGCGATTGTTCAGCGCCTCGCCCGACTCTGCCGCGTAACTGATGCAATTGAGAAAGTCCGAACCTTTCCGAATGTTCGATCACCATCATTGTTGCGTTCGGTATATCGATACCGACTTCAATTACTGTTGTTGAGACGAGAATGTGAAGTTGCTTTGCTTTGAAAGCTTCCATGACCTGATCTTTTTCCTCTGACGATATCCTGCCGTGTATCAATCCCACCTTCAGGTCGGCGAATATCGTATCGCGGAACATTTCATAACTCTCCACCGCTGCCTTCAAGTCAACCTTCTCCGATTCTTCAATCAACGGATAAATTATATATACTTGTTGTCCCTTCCGGACTGTCGCTCGAATCATCGTGTATAACCGTTCGCTTTCCGGTTCAGCTAACATCAGTGTCTTTATCTGTTTCCTGTTCTTCGGCATCTCATCGATAATTGAAACATCCAAATCGCCGTAAACTGTCAGCGAGAGTGTTCTCGGTATCGGCGTGGCTGTCATTACCAAAACATCAGGATGAACATTAACGCTCTCCTTCCCTTTCCGCACAAGCTCCGCTCTTTGGTCAACACCAAAGCGGTGCTGCTCGTCGATAACAACAAAACCTAAGTTAGCAAACTCAACACTTTCCTGTATCAAAGCGTGAGTTCCTACAATTATGTTAGCTCTTCCGTATCTGACGTCTCCTAAAATATCATCTCTTAACTTTTTCCGCTGCCCGCCGATTAACAAATGAGTGTTTACATTCACCCCTCTTAAAAACTGGGCGATTGTTTTATAGTGCTGTTCGGCTAAAATTTCGGTAGGCGCCATAAATGCAACCTGATATCCGTTATCTATTGCTATCAGCATCGCAATCAAAGCCACAACCGTTTTGCCGCTGCCAACATCGCCTTGAAGCAAGCGGTTCATCTGCTTCGGCTGACTCATATCGTTGGCAATTTCTTTTACTACTTTTATTTGGGCTTTCGTGAGTTTAAACTGGAGCGAATCGACTAACTTACGGGCTAAATTACTTTTCACATTAAACGAAATTCCGGGAGTTTGAACTTTGGTTTTCATTTTCCGGTAGGCAAGTAAAAGCTGGAAGCAAAACCATTCATCAAATTTCAAGCGATAACGGGAAGCATTTTTATATTCGACTGTTTCGGGAAAGTGAATATTCCGCAAAGCGACAGAAAGCGGAAGCAGGTTTAAACGACTCAAAAAGCTTTCGGGGAAAAATTCTTCCGCTTGTTCTGCAAAATTATCGACAACCTCTTTCATAATTTTACGAAGCACTGTATCGGTAATTCGAAGGTTTCTAAAATCTTCCCCCGAAGAATATTTTGGTATTATACCCTTCGTGTGTAAAAAACCTTTCAGTTTATCTTCGTCACCCATTTCCAGTCGATCGATGCGCGGATGTACAAATTGCGGACGGTTTTGGAAAAAATTAAGCTTCCCGGAAACAGCTAACATTTCGCCAACTTGAAAAGCCGATTTAAAATAGTTTGCATTTTGAAAGAAAACGAGTGAAATTGTGCCCGTAGCATCGCCTAATGCTATTACACATTTCCGCTTTGGAGGTCTGCCTGCTATATCGATAGCACGGATGCTGCCAACCACTGATATTCGTTTAGTGGTATCGGTAATGCGGTGGAGTGAGCTGATTTCAGAAACCTGCGTCAGGTCGAAATAATCGAATGGAAAATAGTAGAGCAACTCGTGCACGGTATTGATTCCACGATTCGCAAAAGCTTCGGCACGTTTGGGACCGATACCTTTGATAAACTGAACAGGAGTATTCAGATCGTATTTAATTACACTCTTCACGGGAAGTAATATAATAAAAATTCGTTAACTAACGGAATAAAAAAAGCCGATAATTCATTGAACTATTTAATCATTTATCCATTTATCTTCTTCACCGATGATTTTCAGCCGGCGGATTACCATATCTTGAATATGCTCAATAAATATATGCGGTTGCGTTTCATATATTGGTTCTTGTTCCTTCATGATTGATTCTCTCCTGTCTTCCGCACTTATAGAAATAGTAACGAAGGTTGGATATTTTCCGGGTTAGGTAATTTAAAGGCAACCTTGCGAAGGTTTGAAACCTTATTAAGGTTTTACTGGAGACTGTGGTAAATCAAAAAAATCTTTTGTACTACAAATGAAACAAATTGCTCTTTCTCGACTTTCTGCAAATCACCAAGTATTGTTTTGAAAGATTTCACAACTCGATACTGTAAAGCTTCATAATAAGTTTCTCTATTGATGCCTGTATATGATTGATTTTATTTATGGTAGCTTTGATTTGTTCTGAAATTTCTGTTTTCTTTTCAGTTAAGAGTTTTGGGTCGAGTGGCAATTCCACGTTGTCAAGAATTTCTTTGAGCGATTTTTGCTTATAATCTTCAAGAATAGTACTGAGCAAATCAATCATGCTTTTTTCAGCCTTGATTTCAACAACAGAACTATCGGCGCCGATTAGCCTTAAGACTGCTTTTGATTCAAAAAGTGTTTCTCCGACCATCTGATATTTTACTAACGTAAATTTTTCTGGTTCAATATGCCCGATTGAGTAAGTGATGGCATCATTTCGTTTCAGTGGTCGTGCGCCTTTCCAACCGAGACTATTGACGATAGTTTTCTCATTCAGAGCAGGGGTATCGTCGTCAAAATATTTTTTATTAAGGGCGGTTCCAAAAATTGACTTATTGAATACTTTTTTTGTATATTTA